>JAYVUQ010000082.1:0-17808 GCA_043787785.1 Bryobacteraceae bacterium | reverse complement strand
CTGGCGCTAGCCCTAGAAGATTCGCGCGACCCGAGCGACATTACGCCTTGTCTGTTCGGGATCGACGGCCACCGGGACTTGCAAACCCACCTCTACACTCACCAAGGGGCCGACGCCGTGCGGCACCTTTTCCGGGTGGCCTCTTCACTCGATTCGCTGGTGGTGGGGGAGCCTCAGATCCTGGGCCAGTTGAAGGACGCCTATTCTCGCGCCAAGGAGCTCAACGCGCTGGGGCCGTTTCTGGATCCAATTCTCACGCGCGCCTTCTCGGTGGCCAAACGCGTGCGCAGCGAGACGGACATTGGCGAAAGCGCGGTTTCCGTTTCCTATGCGGCGGTGGAACTGGCGCGAGAGATTTTTGGTGACTTAAAAGGCAAGAAGGTGCTGCTGCTGGGGGCGGGCAAGATGTCGGCGCTGACGGCGAAGCACCTGCGGCGGTCGGGCACGGCGGAGATCTACGTGGCCAACCGCACGCCGGGCCGGGCTTTCGCGCTGGCGAGCGAGTTTGGCGGCTCGGTGATCGATTGGTCGACGCTGGATAAAAGTTTGCCCGCGATGGACATCGTGATCGCCTCCACCGGCGCCAATCACTATGTCCTCGGCGAGGCGTTGATGCGGCAGGTGATCAACGCGCGGCGCCAGCGGCCAATGTTCCTGATCGATATCGCGGTGCCGCGCAATATTGAGCCGGCGGTGAACCGGATCGACAATGTCTTTCTCTACGACATTGACGACTTGCAACAGGTGGTGGACCGCAACTTGGTGGCGCGCCAAAGTGCCGCGCAGGACGCCCAGCGCATTGTCGAAGAAGAGGTGGAAAAGCTAGACCTGCGCCTGAAGAGCCGCGGGGCCTCGCCCTGGATTGTTGCGCTGCAGGCACAGTTGGAAGAGCAGCGGGCGTATGAAGTGGAGCGACAGCGGAGCAAGCTTGGCCCGCTCTCGGCGCAGCAGGAAGAGGCGCTCGAGGCCCTCACGCGGGGGCTGATGAACAAGGTTGCGCATGGCGCGATCGCTGAACTTCGGCGGGCGGCGGCGGCCGAGGACGAGGCGGTGATCGAACAAGTAAAACGAATCTTCAAATTGGGCGGAAAATCGTAGATGCTGGTAATCGGATCACGCGGCTCGCAACTGGCCCTTTGGCAGGCGCACTACATTCAACAACGTCTGGCGGGGCTGGGCATGGACGCCCGGATCGAGATTATCCAGACCACCGGCGACCGCATCACCGACGTCTCCCTTTCTGAGCTTGGGCCGATGACCTCCACGAAGGGTCTGTTCACCAAGGAGCTCGAGGAGGCGCTGCTGGATGGCCGGATCCACTTGGCCGTGCATTCCCTCAAGGACATGCCCACGGAACTGCCCGAGGGATTGCGCCTGGCGGCGATTCCGCCGCGCGAGGACGTGCGCGACGCCTTGATCGGCAAGACACTCGCCGAATTACCTTTGGGTGCGAGAGTGGGCACCTCGGCGCTGAGGCGGCAAGCGCAACTGCGGGCACTGCGGCCTGATCTTGAGGTGGAATCGATTCGCGGCAATGTCGACACCCGGTTGCGCAAGCTTGACGAGGGCCAATTCGACGCCATTATGCTGGCCGCGGCTGGTTTGCGCCGTCTCGGATGGGGAGACCGGATTTCGCAATATTTGGAGGTCGAGGAGATGTGTCCGGCGGTGGGCCAGGGCGCGCTGGCGATTGAGACGGCCAACGACTTTTACAAAGTAGATTTGCTGGACGAGCCGGAGGCGCGCGCCGCCATCACCGCCGAGCGCGCGCTGTTGCGGACGCTGGGCGGCGGCTGCCAAGTGCCGATTGGGGCTTATGCGAAAATTGCGGGCAAGGTGATGCAGTTGCGCGCCGTGGTGGCCAGCGCCGACGGGGCCATTGTCATCCGGCAGGAGAGCCAAGGCCCGGTTTCGCAAGCGGCAGACCTCGGCGCGATGCTGGGCGACGCGCTCATCAAAAACGGCGCCCGCGAGATCCTGGACGATGCTGGCGCTTAACGGGCGCACGGTAGTTGTCACTCGTGCGGCCCATCAGAGCGAGGCGTTGGTCCGGCGGCTCGAAGCGGTCGGCGCGCGGGTGGTGCGCTTCCCCGTTATTGCCATCGCACCGCCCATCGACTGGGCACCGGCGGACGAGGCGGTAGCTCAACTCGACGCTTTCGATTGGATCGTCTTCACCTCGGCCAATGCCGTACAGGCCTTCTTGGGGCGGGTGGGTGCGAGGGCGGTTCAGAGCCGAATTGCCGCTGTGGGCCCGGCTACCGCGCAAGCGCTGAGCGATCATCAGCTACCGGTTCACCTGATGCCGGAAAACCATGTGGCGGAAGGCTTGGTGGATGCCTTCGCACATCAAAACCTCGTCGGCCAGCACATCCTGCTGCCGCGAGCCGCCGCAGCCCGGGACGTGCTGCCCAAGGCATTGCGGGCCCAAGGCGCCTTCGTCCAGATCGTCGACGTCTATCGCAACATTCTGCCACCCGCGCCTGGAGATTTCCCCGCCGCGGTGGACTGGGTGACGTTCACCTCGGCGTCCACCGTGAAGAATCTCCTGGCCCTGATACCCCGGGAGAAATGGGGGAACGCCAGAATCGCTTCCATTGGCCCGGAGACCTCGGCGGTGCTGCGCCAACATCAACTTTTGGTTACCGTCGAAGCTTCGCCATCCACCCAGGAGGCCTTGGCCGAAGCGATCGTCGTGTGGGAGAATAGCGCTCAATGATCAAAGTCCGTTTGGCGGGGCCCGCCGATGTACCGCTGCTAACGCAGTTTAACCGTCAGATGGCGATGGAGACCGAGCAAAAAGAGCTGGATGCAGGCACGGTCACCGCGGGGGTGCAGAGCCTAATCGCGCAGCCGGGTTATGGCTTCTACGTGATTGCCGAACGCGATGGGGAGGCGGCGGGTTGCCTGATGATCACCTACGAATGGACCGATTGGCGTAACGGAGTCTTCTGGTGGATCCAGTCCGTTTACGTTACGGAGGGCCATCGCCGCCAAGGCGTCTTTCGTCATCTGCACGAGGAGGTCCGCCGCCGCGCTAAGGCCGCTAAGAACGTGAGGGGGTTCCGCCTGTACGTGGAACACCACAACGCCGCGGCCCAAGCCACTTACCGCGATCTCGGATTCGTCAATACGGGTTATTTGATGTTGGAGGGCCCGCTGTGACTAGTACCGTCCGCCAAGTGCTGCTGTGCGCGGCCGTGTTCTTCGCGTCTATCTTCTATTTGAACGATCTGGTAGGCGATATCTTTCATCCTTCGCTGGATGAGGGCATTTACCTCGAAGGCGGGGAGAGGATGCTAGACGGGGAAGTGCCTTACCGCGACTTTTTCGCGTTCACGGGACCGGTGATTTATTGGACCCAGGCGACGCTGGAACGATTCGGGCGTAACATGCCGACGTTGCGTCTCTCGGCGACAGGCTCCCTGGCCCTGTTGACCCTCGTGGTGTTTGCGCTCACGACACGCTTCACCGATTGGGGCTATGGGCTCGGAGCGGCGTTCGTCTACCTGGGCTATGTCTCCGCGTCCCCCTTTCTGGTGATCGTGAATCATCGCTGGCTGTCCGCCGCTTTCGCTGCATTGGCACTTTGGGCGGCCGTGGAGGCAGCCAATCGGACGGTAATAAGGCCAGTGTGGATCTGGTTTCTGGCTGGAGTGGCGGCGGCGCTGGCGGCCTGGACCACGCCTTCTTACATCCTGGGGCTGGCCGTTTACCTGGTCTGGCTGGCGCTCCGCGAACGGCAACACCTGCTGCCCTTCTGCGGCGGCGTCCTGCTGGTGAGCGTGCCGGCGATCGGGTGGCTGGCCGCCCACGGCGCGCTGATGCCGATGGTGGACAACCTATTTTGGGTGAGTTCGCGCTATAGCAAAGCCAACTCGCTTCCCTATGCCTATCACCCCAGCCTGAAGGCGTTTCCCTGGGACGACCCCGCGCGTTCGCTTTATTCGCGCACTATGATCGGCATTGGTTTGTTGCGTTACTATGTGGCACCCGTTTGCGGCCCCCTGCTGCTGGCCGTCTATGCGGTGCTGGCGTGGCGAGGCAAGATCGACGCCCCGCGACAGTTGCTGGCCCTGGGCGCCGCGGCCGTCTTTGCCACCGCCTATCCGCGCTGGGACGTAAACCAGTTGCTCTTCGTCATGGCACCCATCGCCGTCCTTATCGCCCTACTGGCCTTTCGCCTGCCCGCGCTGGGCCAGCCGGTGGTCGCGACGGCCTTCATCCTCTGGGCAGCCTTGAACTACAGCGGCGCTCACGGCTTTCTGGCTGAACATCCCTCTTTTCCCACTCGCGCCGGCTGGCAGCGCGGCGATATTACGCTGCTGCAAGGCTACGAGAGGCTGGAACGGCTGATTCCAGAAGGCGCCACGCTGTTTGCTTTCCCTTACCTGCCCTCGCTCGGTTTTGCCCTCCATACGCGCAATCCCATTCGTTATGCATTTCTGCAACCGGGCATGATGTCCAAGCAGGATGAAGCCGCCGCACTCGCTGACTTGGAGCAGCGCCCACCGCGCTTTATTCTGCGGCAGTATTTCCCGGACGACCAAGTGCTGAATACCTGGCCCAACTCTGACCGCGCTACCTTGGCGATGACCTCCATTCGTCAGTTCATCGACCGCCGGTATCGGGTGCTGGAAACCGTCAGGGCGATTTACTATCAGGTGGAAGTGATGGAGCTACAGCCTTAGCGTTTTACGTTGATGTAATAGAGTTCCGTGGCAACAGAAAACTCGGCGGGGCTCAATGGGGTGGGCAGTTCCTGCCACTCCCGAGTGGGCGTAACCTTCTGCCAGTTATTTTTGCGCCCCACCCGCACGGGCATCGCGAAACCGGCCTCGTCCGCTTGCCAGCGGTAAGCCACTTTTCCGGGCCGAAACTCCAGCTCCAAAACCGGTAACTCGGCGTGGCGCAGATACTGGTTAAATACCGCGGTAAGATTCATGCCCGTCTGACGATTGAAGAACTCCAACACGTCGCTGGTCATGATATTGCGGTAGCGGAAGGTGACAAAGAACTCCCGCAAAATGCGACGCCACTTGAGGTCGTCATCCACGACGTGCCGCAGCGTGTTCAGAAACAAGGCGCCTTTAAAATACTGGTCCTGCGGCGGGGAGCGGTGGATTCCTGGGGGCGTGATAATCGGCTCTTGGTTCTTCACCTTGGCCTGATAGCCATTGAGGTACTTGAGCGCGTCCGGGTAGCCGAATCGATGCTCCACATACAAGCCTTCGAGATAAGTAGTCCAGCCCTCTTGAATCCACATATCGGCGACATCGGCCGCCGATACGGCGTTGCCAAACCACTCGTGGCCGCTTTCGTGAATGATGATGAAATCGAACTTGAGGCTGATTCCCACGCCTGTCCAGTCCCGCTCAAGGTAGCCGTTGGCAAATCGATTGCCGTAAGTTACGGCGGATTGATGCTCCATCCCGGAATAAGGCACTTCGATCAGCTTGTACCCATCTTTAGGGAAGGGATAGGGCCCGAAGTAACTTTCAAAGGCCTGTAACATCGGTTTCGCTTGCGCAAACTGCCGCTTGGCTTTGTCGAGGTTCGCCGGCAATACGTAGTAGTCCAGCGGCAGGCGGCCATGCTGTTCCGAAAAATGGACATAGCGGCCAATATTTAATGAGACACTGTAAGAATTAATGGGGTAGTGAACGTGCCAATCCCAACGGGTATAACCGTCGCCCAAATCCGTTTTCCCTTCAAACTTACCATTCGAGATATCCATCAATCCGTTCGGCACCGCTACGCGGATCCACATCTGACGCACTTCATCCCGCCACTGATCTTTACTGGGCCACCAGACGCTGGAACCTTCACCCTCGCAGGCCGTATTAATCCACGGCTGGCCGTCGGCGTCCTTGCGAAAGGTGATACCGCCAAATCTTCCGATTTCAGCGGGATGCCCGGAATAGTAAAAGAGAATACTGTAGGTCTTCCCTGCGCGCAGGGGCTGCGGAAAATCCACCCACACGGTATTGCCCTCGCGCTCGTACCTCAGCACCATTGCACCGAGGAGAATTTTCTCGACCGCCAGATTGGCGTAGAGTTCGAGTTGAATTCGCGAGTCTGTCCGCAGCATGCGGAAGCGGATTTGGTTGCTGCCGCGGAGAAACTTCTGCTCCGGGTTAACCCGCACGTCCAGCCGGTAGGAGAGCAAATCATTGTTAGCGCGAAAGCGACCATACTCGCCCCGCAGTATCTCCGCCCGGGTGGGCGGAACTTGGGCGCACAAGACGAGGGGCAGGATGAAGAGCGGTAGCCAATGTTTCAAGAGACTTCTATTGTGTCACTGGCGGGCAGACTACGGTCTGCGACTCCTCTCGATTTAGCTGGGCGTATAGCCCTCCCATTCCCAAGGCGTCACCGTGTTGCCGAGAATCGTTTCGAGTAACGGACGGAAGGCGAGTTCGCCATTGTCGCTGTTAGTCAGTAGAATCATGCAGGCCTTGCGTTTTTCGAAACAGATCAGGTAAGTCTGCGCCCCGTCACCGTGTCCTTCCTTAAAGAAGGCGGAGCCGAACTTGGTGCGGGTAAGCAGACCCCAGCCCAGGCCATAGGCGAGGCCTACCGGAGAATCCTCCTCGGGTTCATTGGGTTCGCTCGCAAATTGATGCCGTGTGCGAATGGGAATCACCGGCTTGAGCATGTGGCGGAGGGTGGATGGCTTCAAGAGTTTTCCATTCAGGTGCGCCGTAAGAAAGCGAGCGAGGTCTTCCGCGCTGGTGGCGAGTGAGCCCGCACCGCGCACCGGGAAGCGCCGGGTTTGGGAAATGAAGGCCTCGCTGGCGTCATAGCGGTCGGCGACATTGGCGGCGAACTCGGTGCGGTAAATCATACCGCTGCGCGCCATGCCCAGTGGAGTGAAGAACGCATCCCGCATTAAAAGATCAAGGGGTTTTCCCTTCTTCTGCTCAATGAGAAACTGCACCAGGTTGATGCCTTCGCCCGAATAGCTATAACGCGAGCCAGGCGCAAAGTGCAGGTGCATGATCTTATCCGGCTCCAGAAAGGCGAAATTGAGGAGGCCGGAGGTATGGGCGAGTAACATACGCGGAGTCACCTTGGGCCAGGCAGCGTCACGCATCAGCCCGGCCGCGGTATCCCGGTAAGGCTCGTAACTGGCGAGCGGCTGGGGCAGTTGTTGCGCGACCGGCAAGTCCAGAGCGAACTCGCCTCGCTCTACTAACTGCATCACATAAGTTGCGAAGACGCTTTTGGTGATGGACGCGGCCCACAGATTGGTTTCCGTATTCATCGGGAGCAGCGGATCGCGCCGGCGTGAGCCAAAGGCGGCGCTCCAAACGAGCTTGCCCCGGTCGATGACCACGAGCTGCGCCCCGGTAACGTGAGCGGTGGCCAGAGTGCGCTTGGCGAAGGCTTCTGCCGCTGCGGTGGAAATTCGCGAGCCATCAAGACGGCGAATGGTGGGCGGCGCGGCCAGCAGAAGGCTCGCGGAGAGAATTGAGAACAGTAAAACGCCGATCATGTCTCTAGTACGCAATGCGGGCGGTAGCAGTTCAGGCAAATTCTTAACACTCAACGGCGCTGGCCGGAGGACACCCCGTTGTAGAATGATACGGCAGTACACGTTCCCGAGATCAAGATGCGTTCGCCTACCGTCGTAAACCAATCCCGACACTGGTTCGCCCTGGCACTGCTGGCTGTTTATGGCGCGATTTTTCTGTATTTCGATGGTCTGCGTTTCTCCCCTATTTGGGACGAGCCGAATTTCTGGCGAGCCACACTCAGCTTCACCGACGGCAGCGTACCTTGGCTGGAGCGCCTGCGCAATTACGGCACGCTCAACACCCCACTGCCGTTCCTAATCTTCGCCGCGATTGAGAGTACCTTTCATGCGGGCCTATTCGGGCGAAGGTTTTTCAATTTCATTTTTTCTCTCGTGATGGTGAGCGTGATCGGACTCTCGGGCCGCTCCGGCAGCCGAACCGCCCTGGCGACTTTGGGGCTGGTGAGCTTTCCCTACTTTTTGCAGTTCAGCGTGCTCTTCTATACGGACATCATCGGAGCCTTCTTCGCGTTCGCGGGGGTGTGGTGCTACCAGCGCCGGCGAGACCGGCTAGGGTGCCTGGCACTGGTGTTAGCCATTGCGGCGCGGCAATTCACCCTCTCGGTTGCGGCGGCGATTTTCGCTCACGAGCTCATTTCGACCGTCTGGAGTGAAGGGTTTCGGCTGCGCACGCGGTGGATTGCGCCCTTCACTGGCCTGCGCCTCTATCATCTGCTGGGTGGCGTTCTTTGGCGGGCTGGTCACCCCCGCGACCCTGCACAATCCGTTAAGCCCCATCCCGAATGTCCAACGAAGCAACTTTTCGCTGGACCCCGCCGCTGGCCTCTTCGCGCTGGGCTGTGTCGGCCTTTACTACGTGATTCCGGAATGGCTCTTGCTGCATCGCAGCGTAGCTTGGCGCCAGCTCATTTCCGTGAGAAATGGCCTCTTCGCGTTGGGCCTACTGGCCTTGTTTCTGGCATTTCCCATGTATCAGGGTCACGGCATGATCCGGACCGTGGTGAAGCTGACGCACCAGCCCCCACACATCACGAGCGGCCTGTTGCTCTTTGTCCCGGCTTGCCTCGCCGTCATTCGATTCAGCCGACTCAATCTAGGCACTTGGTTGGTTCTGGCGCACGTCGCGATGATGATGAAAGCCTTTCCGTGGGAAAACTATATGGTGCCCTTGCTAGCCATTCTTTGGTATCTCGCGAGCGCCGCGCCGCATACGATTGGCGCTGACTTTAGCTGTGGTTTGAAGAGCGCCGCTGAGGACGAGCCGCAATCGCCCACAGAAATTGGTACTTGAAGTTAAAGATAATATCTCGTAAGATCTAAATGCGTGATTCATATATTCCAATACGAGAGCTACCAACTCGGAAGGCTGCGACCCGTCAATCCAACGAACCCCATTGACGCGCGCGGTGCGAGATGTCAAAGGTGACCTGACCGGCTAGGAATCATTCCGATTTTTACAAAGCGGCGGCCACCAACAAGTGGCCGCCCTTTTTCTATTGCGGGCTGCCACTGGGGAATTACTACAGTAGCGGAAGAGACAGAAATACCTATGTCTAACACGTCTTATAACGTCATCCTCAGCGACAAAGGAGTGCCCATTAAAGCCTGGACGAAAGGCGTCCCGGTAGAGGAACAGGCTCGCCAGCAGTTACTCAATGCCGCTCAGTTGCCCTTCATCTTCAAGTGGATCGCGGCCATGCCGGACGTCCATTGGGGAGTGGGCGCTACGGTGGGCAGCGTCATACCCACCAAGGGCGCCATCATTCCGGCCGCCGTCGGCGTCGACATCGGATGTGGCATGATGGCGGTGCAGACGTCGCTCAAGGCCAGTCACCTTCCCGATCACTTGGGCGGTATCCGCGCGGCCATTGAGTTGGCCGTGCCGCATGGGCGAACCAACCACGGCGGCGCGGGTGACCGAGGCGCCTGGCACGATGTTCCTTTCAGCACGCAGGAGGCTTGGGGCGCGGAATTGAAGCCTGGCTATGACGCCATCCTGGCGAAGCACCCGAAGCTGGATCGGGGCAACCACGCCAATCACTTAGGTACACTCGGCACGGGCAACCACTTTATTGAAGTCTGCCTCGACGAAGTGGAGAACGTCTGGTTCATGCTCCACAGCGGATCGCGCGGCGTGGGCAATCGCATGGGCACTTACTTCATTGACTTGGCCCGAAAAGATATGCGTAAGTTCTTCGTGAATTTACCGGATATCGATCTCGCCTATTTTCCGGAGCACACCGATCATTTCGATGATTACGTGGAAGCCGTGGAATGGGCGCAGGATTATGCCCGCCGCAACCGCGACCTGATGATGCGTCAGGTAGTGGACGCGGCGCGCAACTCGGGCCTGCTGCCGCCCTTTACTGCGGAAGTGCAAGCGATCAATTGCCACCACAACTACGTAGCCCGCGAAAAGCACTATGGCGAAACTAACATCCTGATTACCCGCAAAGGCGCCGTCCGCGCTCGCGAGGGAGACTTAGGCATTATTCCGGGAAGCATGGGCACGCGATCTTACATTGTGCGTGGCAAAGGTAACCCGGAGAGCTTCCACAGTTGCAGCCATGGCGCTGGCCGCGCCATGTCGCGCAACGAGGCCAAACGCCGCTTTACGGTGGAGGACCACGAGCGTATGACCGCCGGCGTCGAGTGTCGCAAAGACGCCGACGTCATTGACGAAACTCCGGCGGCTTACAAGCCGATCGAGGCCGTAATGGCCGCGCAAGCCGATCTCGTCGAGATCGTTCACACGCTGCGCCAAGTGGTGTGTGTGAAAGGGTAAAGGTACAGCGATGATATTAATCGATGGCGCCGTCGGCGAAGGCGGCGGGCAGATCCTACGCACGTCGCTGAGCCTTTCCATGGTGACTGGCATCCCGTTCCAGATCGACCGGATCCGGGCGGGCCGCCAGCGGCCGGGGCTCTTGCGCCAGCACCTCACGTCAGTGCTCGCCGCCGCCGAAGTCAGCGGTGCTCAGGTGGAAGGCGCAGCCATGGGCTCCACCACCCTAACGTTTTCACCGGGGCCAGTGCGACCGGGCAGTTACCGCTTTGCGGTGGGCACTGCCGGCAGTGGCACTTTGGTATTTCAAACCATTCTGCCCGCACTAATGCTGGCCGACAGGCCCAGCCAAATCACGATCGAGGGTGGCACGCATAACCAGGCTGCCCCGCCCTATGATTTCCTCGCGCGCACCTTTCTCCCGCTCATCGGGCGGATGGGGCCGAAGGTCTATCTGCGGCTGGAGCGCTATGGATTCTATCCACAGGGCGGTGGCCGCTTCGTCGCCCGCATCGAACCCGTCGGCCAGTTAGTCCCCCTGCGCCTTGGCGATCACGGCGAAATCAGCTCGCGCCGGATATCTGCCGTGGTGGCGAACTTGCCCGCGAAGATCGCGCAACGGGAAGTGGATGCGGCTGCGGGTGTCCTCGGCTGGGAAGCAGATTCGTGCGCCATCGAGGAAATATTCGAGTCAGATGGCCCGGGAAATGTCGTTATGGTGGAAATCAGGAGCCAAGCGGTTACCGAGATCTGCACCGCTTTTGGCCAAAAAGGAGTGAGTGCCGAAAAGGTTGCGGAAAGTGCCGCCCATGAGGCACTCGCCTATCTCACCTCGCCGGTTGCCGTGGGCCAACACTTGGCTGACCAGTTACTACTCCCCATGGCGCTGTCTGGCGGGGGCTCCTTCACCACTAGTAACCTAAATTTACACGCCCGCACCAACATTGAAGTGATTGCCAGGTTCCTTCCGATACGATTCGAGTCTTCAATCGAGGCGGACGGTCACCACATCGTAAAGGTTGTATCTTGCTCCTAACCATCACCCAGACTGGCCCCCAAGCCACCGATCTCGGCTACCTGCTACACAAGAATCCGCAGAACCTGCATTCGGCCACGGTTCCGTTTGGCACCGCCCAGGTCTTCTATACCGAGGCGTCCGAAGAGCGCTGTACGGCTCGGCTGCTACTCGAGATCGATCCGGTAGAGTTAGTTCGCGGTGCGCAGCAGTTAGAGCAGTACGTAAACGACCGCCCCTACGTCGCCTCGTCGTATCTCACCGTGGCCATGGGGCGCATCTTCGGCACCGCTCTAGCAGGCAACTGTAAAAAGCGCCCAGAGCTCGTGGACACGAAACTACCACTCACCTTGGTGGTGGAAGTGATCCGCGCGCGGGGCGGCACCGAAGTACTGCATAAGCTTTTTGAGCCGCTTGGCTATCTTGTGGAAACCGCGCCGATTCAACTCGATGACGCGTTTCCGGATTGGGGCGATAGCCGATATTTTCGGCTATCGCTCCACACACGAGGTACCGGTGCTCGATGATGAGAAACATTACTACATTGCCGACGACGAGGTAGATAAGTTATTGCGGCATGGCGAAGGGTGGTTAGGCCAGCACCCGTAACGGCAGATGATCGTCAGCCGTTACCTGAAGCGCCGCTCGTCCCTGATGGACCAAGCCTTTGCCCGGTTGCTGGACGAAGGCAGCGCCGCCATTGAAGCGGTAGAAGCGAAGATCGAGCAATCTTCCATGGCCGAGAAGGATCTGGTGCGGCCCATTACCCTCCGCACGCAGCGCTTGAATCTGGTGGCCACGAGGCTGAAGGAATTAGGCGCCAAACAAGTGCTCGATCTGGGTTGTGGCGAGGGCAAGTTACTCCGCCGCTTACTGGCTGACCGGTCATTCGAGCGGATCACGGGCATGGACGTAAGCCACCGTTCGCTTGGGGTGGCCTCGGCACGCCTACGCCTTGATCGTCTCACCGAACGGCAACGCGCCCGCATCCAACTGCTGCAAGGCTCTTTGCTCTATCGCGACCAGCGGCTCTCTGGCTTCGATGCGGCGGCACTAGTGGAAGTGATTGAACACCTAGACCAGCCGCGGCTGGCCGCTATGGAGCGGGTGCTGTTCGAATTTGCGCGGCCGCGGCACATACTGATCACCACGCCGAACCGGGAATACAACGTACTCTTCCCTACCCTGCCCGCAGGAAAGCTCCGCCATAACGACCACCGCTTTGAATGGACGCGCGCGGAGTTCGCTGATTGGGCTCGGCGCGCGGCCACGCGGTTCGGCTACACGGTGGCGTTGGAGGCCGTGGGTCCCGTAGACGAGGCTCACGGGGGGCCTTCGCAGATGGCGGTCTTTTCGCTGCCCAGCCAGGAGGCGGCATGAGGACGATTGAAATTCCCGAGTTGGCGTTGGTCGCGTTAGTGGGCGCTTCGGGCTCGGGTAAGTCCACCTTTGCCCGCCAACATTTTCTATCCACCGAGATCCTTTCGTCAGATTTCTTTCGGGGCTTAGTCAGCGATGACGAAAATGATCAGGCGGCTACGTCCGAGCGTTCGATGCCCTTTATTACTTACTCGCCAAACGTCTGGCGCGGGGCAAGCTCACGGTCGTTGACGCGACCAACGTACGCACTGAGGACCGGAAGAAGCTGATTGAGCAGGCTCGCCAGTATCATTGCTTCGCCGTGGCCATTGTGGTGAATACGCCCGAAAGGCTCTGCCGGCAAAGGAATGCGGAACGGCCGAACCGGGCCTTCGGTCCACACGTCGTGCGTCGGCAAATCACAGAAATGAAGCGCGGCTTACGCGGTTTGGAGCGCGAAGGTTTCCGGCATGTCCACATTCTCGATGAGACTGACGGCGTCGAGATACGGCGTACGCCGCTCTGGAACAATAAGAAAAGTGAGACCGGGCCCTTCGATATCTTGGGCGACCTGCACGGCTGCGCGGACGAGCTGCGCGAGTTACTCACGAGCCTCGGTTGGGCTCGTCATGATTTGGCAGAAGCTGAGCTCCCCTGGGGCACAGAATGCTACCGGAACGATGCAGGCCGCAAGGCCATCTTCCTGGGTGACTTAGTTGATCGTGGACCGGCCGTGCTCGATACGCTGCGCATCGTCCGCAATATGGTGCGGGCTGGCCATGCCTTCTGCGTGGCTGGAAACCACGACGTAAAGCTGATGCGCTGGCTGCGGGGGAAACAGGTGCAGGTTAAGCATGGCTTGCAGCAGTCGATCGATGAACTCTCGCTGCTAGTACCGGAAGATCGCAGCAAGATCGCCTCATTTCTCGATGGACTGGTCAGCCACTACGTGCTTGATGGCGGCCAACTGGTCGTTGCCCACGTCGGCCTTCGCGAGGAGATGCACGGCCGAGGCTCGGGCGCGGTGCGCGAGTTCTGTCTCTATGGCGAGACCACCGGCGAGACGGATGAGTTCGGTTTGCCGGTGCGCTACAACTGGGCGGCAGAGTATCGCGGCAGGGCCAGCGTGATCTACGGACATACGCCGGTTTCAGATGCGGAGTGGCTCAACAACACGCTCAACATTGACACGGGTGCCGTCTTCGGGGGCAAATTGACCGCTTTGCGCTATCCAGAGCGAGAGTTAACGGCCGTTCACGCGCAGCGTGAGTACGCCATCCCCATTCGGCCATTGGCCGCACCATCGCGCGAGGCTCGCAGTAGCCAGCAGGTGCTGGACGATGTACTGGATCTCGAGGATGTCACCGGGAAGCGGCTCGTCGAAACCCGGCTGCAGCGCAGCGTGACGATTCGCGAGGAGAACTCCATCGCCGCGCTCGAAGTGCTGAGCCGATTCGCCACCGATCCGCACTGGCTTATCTATCTGCCGCCCACCATGTCGCCCAGCGAGACGTCCACGCGGGTGGACTATCTCGAATACCCCACCGAGACCTTCGCCCATTTCCGCAGCCAAGGCGTCCAGAAGGTGATTTGCGAAGAGAAGCATATGGGGTCACGCGCGGTGGTGGTGGTTTGCCGGGATCTAGAGGCCGCCCGAACGCGCTTTGGCGCCATTGACGGGCGGATGGGCGTCTGCTACACCCGTACCGGTCGGCCGTTCTTTCCGCAACTTGCTGAGGAGGTCGAGTTCATCGGGCGCGTTCATACGGCCGTATCGAACGCGGGATTCTGGGAGGAGTTCGCGTCGAATTGGTTCTGTTTTGATTGCGAGTTGATGCCCTGGTCAGCGAAGGCGCGAGAACTCATTCAGCGGCAGTACGCCGCAGTGGGGGCAGCCGGCGTGGCCTCATTGTCCGCAGTCGCCGAGGCGCTTCTGCAGAGCCCGGCGGCGGCACACTTGGCTCCGGCATATCAGAAGCGGTTGCGCGATCTGCGCGACTATCGCGACGCCTATCGCCGCTACTGCTGGCCCGTCCACACGCTATCCGACTACAAGCTGGCGCCTTTTCATCTACTCGCTTCCGAAGGCACGGTCCACGTGGACAAGACCCATCGCTGGCAGATGGAAACCTTGCATCGGCTCGCAGCGGTGGACCCGGCTTTCATCATGGCCACTCCATTTCTGGAAGTGGACGTGAATGACCCAACCGCCGTTGAAGGGGCCGCCACCTGGTGGGAGACCCTCACCGGCCAAGGCGGCGAAGGCATGGTGGTGAAGCCACTTGACTTTGTTACCCGCGGCCCGCGTGGCCTGGTACAACCGGCTCTGAAATGCCGTGGGCGCGAGTATCTGCGCATCATCTACGGCCCGGGGTATACAGCGGAGGACCAACTGCCGCGGCTCCGCAAGCGGGGCCTCTCCAGCAAGCGGTCGCTAGCGCTACGCGAGTTCGCTCTCGGTGTCGAAGACTTGGAGCGCTTCGTCGCCCGTGAGCCTCTGCGGCGGGTGCATGAATGCGTTTTCGGTGTATTGGCCCTCGAAAGCGAGCCCGTCGATCCACGCCTTTAACGCTGAAACACAATCTCCATCTTGCCACCGGGCGCCTTGTAGAGCAGGCTCAGGTTCTTGAGCTTCAGCTTGCCTTCCAAGGGGAAATACAAGAGACCCGTGACGATCTCAGTGGTTTCCTTCTCGGGAAGCACCTTGGCCTTGAGCAAGGTCAACAGCGGATTGTCTGTGGGCTCGGTGCCTGTCTTGGCGTGGGCTTGGACGCCGGTGGCATCGCGGCCGCCGGTTTGGCTGCCCATGGAGCCGCCGTTACCGGGGAGTTGGCTGGGTCCGCGGCTGCCGACGCCGCCCCAGACCGGGCCGTTGCCTTGGTGTGCCCAGCCGCCGATGCGCTCGCTCTTCAGGGTGAGCCCGCCCTTCGAAGCGATCTGCGAGGGGGCGAATGGCGTCGAGCGCTGGCCGTCGTCGGTCTTCAGGATGACAAAGTCATCCAGGTTAATGCGCAAGGGCTTCTCGCCCTTGGGACGCACTTTTACCTCAACCACATAGATGCCTTTGTCGAGTTCGGCGCCGACGAGTTGGTTGATCTCAACTTGGTCGATGTGCATGGTGGCCGTGATTTCCACTTCGTCACTCGAGGCGAAGCCCGGCTCGACGCGCTTCTTGTCGGCCCAGGCCAGCGTCGCGAGCAAGACCAGCGAAACTACGAGGAGGGGTCTCATGCACCGATTGTACTGCTTACTGCTGCGCTGCGGAAGCGCTAGACTAAGAGGCAGATGAAGCGTTTTATCTTTTGGGACTACCCGCGCGCCAGCTTTCCGTACGACATCATGGTGGCGTTGATCCTCGCCTTCATCTTCCTCACTCCGCCCGAGCTCTTTCGTGATCGACCCCGCGCCAGCGACGTGGCCATGTTGCCCGGCGGCATCTACATGATTGGCCCCGAAGAGTTAGCGGGCAAACCCGAAGCGGAACGCGTGCAGCGCGCCGCTGATCTGATCCGCAGGCGGTATCACGAGAGCGTCACCGTCCTGAAGGTGGAACCCCACGTCGGAGCCGAACAGGAAGTGAAAGGCTTCATGGCGTACACCAAGCGTTAGGCTGGTGCGTCTACCTGGATTGTGAAGACACTGTTTCTGTTCATCACTCTGGTGGCCACGCTGTCCGCCGCAACGCTCGAAAGCACGCTGGCGAAGATGAATGCCAACTCCGCCAGCTTCTCCGGTATGACTGCGTCGCTAAAGCGCACGCAGCACACGGCCATCATCAACGACGATGCCCACGAGGCCGGTAGAATTGCCATGAAACGCATGAAGGGCAAAGTGGCCGTACTGATCGATTTTACTGAGCCCGAACAAAAGGCTTTCTCTTATCGGGATAAGCGCGTGGAAATGTACCTGCCCAAGATCAATACGCTGCAAATCTACGACACGGGCAAATTCGATACCGCGCTTACCCAAGGCTTGTTGATCGGCTTCGGCACGTCCAGCAAAGAGCTCTCTGCCAATTACAACGTCAAGTGGATTGGCGACGAGAAACTGGGCACGCATCTTGAGCTCAGCCCCAAGCTCGCCACCACGAAAGAGCACATCAAGAAGATCGAAATGTGGCTCGATGCGGGCGACGGCTATCCGCGGCAGGTGAAGATCCACCAGCCCTCGAACGACTATATGCTGATCCAGTATGCGGACCTGCAGATGAGCTCCACGTTGACCGATGAACAGGTGCGCGTGAAGGCGCCAAAAAATGCCAAGAAAGAATACCCCCTTAAGTAACGCCGCGTGAAACCGGACCGGCTCAGTTTTATTGACTGGACACGTGGCCTGGCCGCCGCCGTCATGCTGCAAGGTCATGCCTTTCACAGCTTCACTCACCCGTCGCTGCGAGAATCCGCGCCGTTCATCTATTCGCAATTCGTGGGTGGCATGCCGCCGGCGATCTTTCTGTTTCTCACCGGCGTGACGCTCGCCTTCCTGATGGATTCGCTGGATCGCAAAGGGCTCACCCACGGCCAGCGCATCGTCGGCGCGTTGAAGCGATCGCGCTACCTCTTCTTGCTCGCCTTCGGCTTCCGCATCCAAATGTTCCTCTTCGGCTGGCCACGCCCGTGGGAGGACATCTTCAAGGTGGACGTGCTGAACTGTATGGGCTTCTCGATCGCCGTGCTTTCATTGCTCGCCATCTTCCCTACCCCGGAACGCGCACGGCTGGCCGCCGCGCTGGGCGCGGCCATCGCCATCGCCACGCCGTTAATCGCGCAACTGGATTGGAGCGGTGTACCTTTCGTGATCCGCCAGTATCTGGCGCCCGATGGAGTGCTGTTCGGTTTCTTCCCCTGGGGCGCTTTTCTCGCCTTCGGGCTTGCGGTGGGCTCGGCCATCCGCCTCACCGCCTTCGAGGACCTCAACCGGCTGGTGCAATGGTTCGCCGTGGGGGGCTTCCTCGTGATTTACGGCAGCCAGTACGCCTCTAATCTGCCCTTTTCGCTCTACGCCAAGAGTGACTTTTGGATTGACAGCCCGTGGCTTATCTTTATCAAGACCGGCATCTGCCTGCTGTTGCTGGCCACCGGCTGGGTGTGGACGCAGTACATCGCCAAG
>JAYVUQ010000081.1:0-8987 GCA_043787785.1 Bryobacteraceae bacterium | reverse complement strand
TGCGGAACGAAAGCGGCGGCGGCGCGCGGCCAGGAACTCTTTCGTCAGGCCATGGCGATCGCACCCGGCGAGCGCGAGGCCTGGCTGTGGCGCGCTTGCGAATACAGCGCGCCCTTGTTTGAACAGGTGCGCGACTTGGTGGATGCGGCCGCCAAGCCAGCCGCCACTAGCGGGCCTTACATTGGCCCCTATAAGCTCTTGCGCGAACTGGGACGCGGCGGGATGGGGGTGGTGCATCTGGCCGTGCGCGACGATGGCGCCTTCCGCAAGAACGTCGCGGTAAAGCTGCTGCTGCGCGAGAACGTGACCCGCGAGTTTGTACTGCGCTTCAAGCAGGAGCGGCAAGTGCTAGCGGCGTTGGACCATCCGAATATCGCCCGCATCCTCGATGGCGGCGATGCGCCGGACGGCATGCCGTTCTACGTGATGGAGTACGTCGACGGCCAGGCGGTTGACCAATACTGCGATCAACAACGGCTGTCGCTCACCGGCCGCGTCAAGATCTTTCAACAGATCTGCCAGGCCGTGCAGTATCTGCACCAAAACTCCATTTTGCATCGCGACCTGAAGCCCGCCAATATTCTGGTCTCCACTGAAGGCGCGGTGAAATTGCTCGACTTTGGTATCGCCAAGCTGCTGGGGGCGGGCGCCTTTACCAACTCCGACGTCACCAGCGTGCAAGGGCAACTGATGACGCCAGGCTATGCGAGCCCCGAGCAGATGAACGGCGCGCCTTTGCAGGCGGCAAGCGACATCTATGCGCTGGGGACGATCCTGTATTTTCTGCTTACCGGACGGCCGCCGTTTGCGGGCTATGAGGAGAAGATGGCGAAGACTGCGGCGCGGCAGGGTCCGGCGCCTCCCAGTGCGGCGATCCGGCAGGATATGCCGGCCAACGACACTACGGCGCATTTGCGGCGCGCGATATTAGGCCAGCTGGATAGCATCGTACTGAAGACGCTGCGGGTAGATCCGCGCGAGCGCTATGCCTCAGCTGCCGACTTGTCTGCCGACCTGCAACTGTTCCTCGATGGCGAGCCCGTGGCGGCGCATCGCGAAACGGTGGCCCGGCGGTCCTTCCGGATCTTGCGGCGGGGCCGCGCCGCCATCGCCGCCGGGGTGGTGTTTCTCTTGCTGGCGGGCGTAGGCGTTTGGCAGTGGCAGCGCTTGCGCGCCGAGAAGGCCGATACCGAAGCGCGCGAAACCGAAGTGTCGGGGCGCGAAGCGAAGCTGCGGGCGTTGCTCGAGCAGATGGAGAAGCGTTTGGAGACGGCCGGCGACAAGCCTGCGCTAGCGGCAGAGCGGGCCCAGGACGTGGGGCAAGTGCGGAAGGCGTTCGCCCAGGATTATCCGGCAATTGCCGCGCGCCGCGTAACCCCGGACACCGGTACGGGCGCCTTGTTGCCGCGGGCCGTTCGCTACGTGGACCGCGTCAAGGCCGTGGCGGCAAACGCGCCGGCCCTGGGGCTTGAAGTCGCCGATACCTATCAACAGCTCGGTGTCTTGCAAGAGAATCCCGCGGCGCCCACGCTGGCCACCCGCAGTGCCGCTCTTGAAACCTATCGTAAAGCGGCCACCACGCTGGCCAGCTATCCGCAAGAGGGTGGCGTGCAGGAGCGCTTGGCCATGTTGCGGGAACGGGCGGAAAAGCTGGGCGGAACGCTGGAAGCAGGATCGCTCGATCCAACTCCAACTTCGGGCCCGCCAGCGGCCCCAACGGCAGTCGCGCCGAAGCTGGCCGCACTGCCTCCGCCAATCGTGAAGCCAACGCCGAATTCGCCAACACCGGCTACACCAACAGCGGCGCCGGTACCTTCCGCAAATATACCGGCAGCAGCAGCACCCGCCCCTACTAGCGCAGCCATGGCCGACCTGCAGGATGACCTGCGCGGGGCGGAGAGCCGCATTCAGCTCGCCGAAAGCGCCGTCGCCCCGATCATCGCGAATCTGGAGCGGCAAGGGCATACGCTCAACAGCGACACACTCAACAACATGGCCCGCATGAAGGCGATGCTGGAAAAAGGCCAGCGAGAGATGGCCAACGGGAATGCCCCGGCGGCCAAAGAGAGCTTCACCATTTCCCGGGCGTTGGCCGACAAGGTGCTGCGAGCCGTGGGGCGCTAAGCCCGTCGGCATCGGGCAGACTAGCGCGACCGGCATGAGATGCGCTATATTGAGAGGGTCGCGGAGTCGTGTGTCTTGACCCCTGATCCACAGCGATCATGGCGCGAACCCCAAACCCCAGGCCGATAGCCGGGAAAATCAGAGGATTTTGTTATGTATGCAGTAGTAGAGACCGGCGGTAAACAGTTTCGCGTGGAAGCTGGGCAAGTGTTAAACGTCGAAACGCTCGAGGGTGCCACCGGCAACCAGATCGAATTGGGCCGCGTACTGGCCATCGGCGACAACGGCGGCATCCGCGCCGGTGCCGACGTGAAGGACGCCAAGGTCACCGCCACCATCCAGGCCAATGGCCGGGGCGATAAAGTGATCGTCTTCAAATTCAAGCGCAAAAAGCAATATAAGCGCACGCAAGGCCACCGCCAGAACTTCACCACGGTGAAGGTCGATGCGATCGTCGGCTAAGCGAAGCAGCGAGATAAAGGGATACCACCATGGCAAGTAAAAAAGGTGCAGGTAGTTCTAGAAACGGGCGCGACTCCCAGGGTCAGCGTCTGGGTGTGAAGCGTTTCGGTGGCGAAGTGGTCACCGGCGGCACAATCATCGTCCGGCAGCGCGGTACGAAGATCAAAGCCGGCGATAATGTTGGTGTCGGCAAAGACGACACCCTCTATGCGCGCGTCAGTGGCATCGTACAATTCCGCGACCGTGGCCGTATGGGCAAGTTTGTCGGGATCATCGTTCCGGCCTAAGTTCTTCTGTCTCGTTCGTTAGTCATTTGGAAGGGCCGCTGACCCCCAGCGGTCCTTTTTTCTTTTATGTTCATTGATGAAGTCAAAATTTACGTGAAGGCCGGCGACGGCGGCAATGGCTGCATGGCGTTTCGCCGCGAGAAGTTCGTGCCGCGTGGCGGCCCCAACGGCGGTGACGGCGGTCGTGGCGGCAGCATCACAATGGTCGCCTCGCCGCACCACAATACCCTGCTCCATTTTCGCTTCAATCCGGAGCATAAGGCGGAGCGGGGGGTCCACGGCGAGGGTTCGCAGCGCACGGGCCGCGAGGGCAAAGGCATCATCCTGCCGGTGCCGGTGGGCACGGTGGTCTATGACCTCGAAAGCGGCGAAGCCTTGCACGACTTTTCGTTTCTCGGCGATACCTTCCTGATCGCCAAGGGTGGCCGGGGCGGCCGCGGCAACCAGCACTTTGCGACACCGACGCACCAAGCCCCCACCGAGCATGAGCAAGGCTTTGCCGGCGAAGAAAAGCGCCTGCGCCTCGAGCTCAAGCTCTTGGCCGACGTTGGCCTGGTAGGCTTCCCGAATGCGGGCAAGTCGACCCTGATTTCCCGCTTATCCGCCGCCCGTCCGAAGGTCGCTGACTATCCGTTTACGACGCTTGAGCCCAACCTGGGCGTCGTCCGTCTCAACGAAGACGACACGCGCACTTTGGTGATCGCCGACATCCCCGGCATCATCGAAGGTGCTCACGAGGGCAAAGGCTTAGGATTGCGTTTCTTGAAGCACGTCGAACGCACCAAGATCATCTTGCATTTGGTCGACGTCTCCGAAGGCAGTCACCGTGAACCCGTCTCGGACTTCCGCGCGATCCTCGCCGAACTCGAAACCTTTAGCGCGGACATGCTGCAAAAGCCCATGATCGTCGTCGCCACCAAGATGGACGCCCTCGGCGACCCCGAGCGACTCAATAGCTTGCGCGCCGAAGCCGAAACACACGGCATGGAACTCTTCACCATCTCGAGCGTCACCGGACTCGGCATCAATGAACTGAAGTATGCGCTCTTCGATCGGGTGAAGGTCGCCACGCCCCCGCCGACACCTGAGCCCGACTCATCATTTCGCCCGTGGGAGTAGCTTAGGTTTCTGAGGGTGGGGAGCATTCGCTCGTCGTCCCCGAACCACCACAGCAACTCAAACTAGATGTCACTAAAGTACGGCCTCGTACGAACGGCTTTACTCCGACCCCGGAATCCGACTCAACATTTCGGCCGTGGGAGTAAACGGCATCATCGCCGGACGCGACGAGAAGTAGTGCGCCTTCGAGAGGTTCTTGTAAACTTCGCCCGCCACACCCGAAGCCACCGGACCATTGATCGGCCGGCCGCCCGTTAGCAACACCACCACCACCAGCTTCCGGCCTTCCACGTCGTTGAAAGAGCCAAACCAGCCCAGGTGCGTCTGGTTGTCGGAATGGGTGCAAGTGCCCGTCTTGCCGTAAACCGGCTCCGAAGCGTCATAAAAGGCGCGGCGACCGGTGCCATATTCCACCGTGCCTGCCATCCCCGGCTTAATATCGTCGAGCACCGGCTGCACATTGATGGTGCGCTTGACGCGCGGGCGCATCGTGTCAACCTCTACCTGCGTACGCGGGTATTGCAGCCAATACAGCGTGCCCCCGTTCGCAATGGAAGACAAGGCGGCGGCCAATTGCAGCGGCGTCAGGTTGATGCCGGAGCCGAAACTGGTCATCATGCCGAGGCCTTCGCGCGGAATGCCGGTCGGCAGGGTGCCCGGACGCTCTTCGTCCAGGCCATAGACGGCTTTCTCGCCCAACCCGAACATGCGCGCGTAGTGGGTCACTTTTTCAAAACCAAGTTCGTTTCCCAGTTGGGCAAAGTAAGGGTTGCTCGAACGGGCGATGGCCGTGGTCAAGTTGAGGTTGTGACGCTTGGAATCCTTGTCGACATTGCCTTCCATCAAGCTGCCCATCGCCGCCACCACTTTGATGGTGGAACAGGGCGTGAAGCCATCCCGGTAGGCCAACTTCTGGTTCACCACAGTAAGCAAACGGCCGTTCGCGGGGTCGGCCACCACCACCGTTCCGTTGTACTGCCCTAGCGCCTCCACGGCAGCTTGCCGGACGATGGGGTCGTCACCTGCGGCCTCGTCGCCCAGGGTGGGGTCGCCGAACGTCGGTGCCGCCCAGGTCTGGTGCCAGACAGGGACCACGCGCCGGCGTCCGCGCGTTAAGGGTGTTCGGGCCAGCGGCACTTTGATGCGACCCGCCAAAGAAGTTCGGCTGGCAGGTTTCGGTTTGGCGACGGGGCGAACATACCGTGCCCCGAAAACCGGAAAAGCAAAAAGAAAAATGATGATGGCAACAATGGGGAGGAGCATCCTGAACCTTCTTCTCTTTTATAAGGAACAGATCGGCCTGTGAGTCAGGGTTCTACAGTACTGTTTTCTTATTCTAACCATTAAGGCTAGGACGTCAATAGCTAACACTATGATTTTTCGAGTTTTGCCGTTTTTAGTCGCCCAACAGCCGGCCGTAAGATTCGAGGCCCGCGACGTTGTCGAACACCGCTTTCATCCCCGCGGTGATCGGAATGGCCAGCACCAAGCCGGCACCGCCCCACAGCAAGCCCCAGAACATCAGAGCCACCGTAACGGCCAGCGGGTTTAGATGCACGCGGCTACCCACCATCTTGGGGTACAGCAGGTTCAGTCCCACCAAATGCAGGAAGCCCACGGTGGAAGCGATGATCAGGTAGGCACCCAGGTTGCTGTAAACCGGCAACGCCGCCAGCACCGGCGGCAGCAGGGCCATCGGCAGGCCAAGGTAAGGCACGATACTCAGAAATCCACTCAGCGGTCCAATCAGAAATGGATACGGCAGCTGCACCAGAATAAAAAAGACCGTACTAAACAAAGCCAACACCAAGCCAAGTAGAAAATTGCCCGCCATGTAAGCGCGCGCCATCCCCGCAATGGCGTGCCAACTGCGTGTGGCGACGTCCTTTGATTCGCCCTGAAACATGCCCAGATACGCGCGGCGCATGTGGTCGCGCCAGCTCAGCATGAAGTAAACCAGAAAGGGCACAAACGAAAACATCAACAGCGAGTTGTAATAATTCGATAGTGAGCTGTACAGCAGCACCAGGATATTGGGCCGGGGCTGATACAGCCGTACCTCCTGTACGCCAGGCATGGCGGGAGGTGGCTCGTTCGCCCGGCGGCGGCGGACGCTGGTGGAGGGCTGTCCCGTGGCCCCAGCCGCCGGCTGGCCGACCGCCGTGGGGTTCGCCCCTGGCTCCTGCAAGCGCCGGGGCAACGCTTGGGCGATCGACCGCTCAAAGCCCTCCACCCGGTCGCTCACCCGGTCCACCAAGGCGTTCATCTTGAGGCTATACTGCGGCAGGTCTTCCATCAGTTGCGAGATCTGGGTGAAGGCGGCTAGCGCCAACAAATAGACGCCCAGCAAGGCGATGCTACAAGCCAGAAAGCTCGCAAAACCGCGCCCAATGCGCAGCTTCATAAGCAGTATGACGAAGGGCTCGAGGATGAACGCGATGATCACCGAACTCACCATCGTGATCAGGAAAAGCTGCCCATAATAGAGCAAAGCAATCAGCATCGCCAGCGCGATAATGCGGAGGCTGGCGCTACGCGCGCCACCGCTTTTGGGTTCCCGGATTACAGATTCAAGCGGACTGAGGATTTCCACCGATTTGTTTCGACTCTAACACGCGGAACTCTATAATGTAATCAGTTTCCTTCGGAGTGGGGAATCGCGGTGATGAACAGTCGAATTTTGGCTCTGGACCTCGGCAAAAAGCGGATCGGCTTTGCCATCAGTGACCCGTTGGGAATTACGGCACAAGGCTTGCCCACCTACACGCGTGGCAATATCCGCGAGGACCGCGCGTTCTTGCAGCAAATCACCAAAGAATGGGACGTGCAGTTGTTTCTCCTCGGCAATCCCTTGCACATGAGCGGCAAAGAAAGCCACGGCTCCCGCCATGCGCGCGACTTCGGCGATCGCCTTACCGAATGGACTGGGCTACCCGTGGAATATTGGGACGAGCGCTGGACCTCCAAGATCGCCGGCCAAGTGCTGCGCGAAAGCGGCATGGGCATTGAAAAGCGCGCCGCGCAAGTGGACATGCTCTCCGCCGTCCTGATTCTCGAAAGTTACCTGGACGCCCGCGCCTATGCCCGCAACGAGCAGCAAGCATGAAACGCTTACTCACCGGTGGATTCTGGTTAGTGCTGGGTGCGGCGGGCTTCGTCTGGTGGCAGCTTTCGCTGGCGACCACGCCGCCGGTGGGCGCGCGAGTGGAGATTCCGCGCGGTACCAGTTCGCGGCAAATCGCCACGCAGTTA
This sequence comes from Bryobacteraceae bacterium, assembly GCA_043787785.1. Classification (GTDB taxonomy): domain Bacteria; phylum Acidobacteriota; class Terriglobia; order Bryobacterales; family Bryobacteraceae; genus JALHNI01. The sequence goes on along the minus strand of JAYVUQ010000081.1, from coordinate 1,743 downwards.
CTCGCCGCGGGCGTCATTCGCGACAAGAACCTGTTTCTCGCCGCCCGCACGCTGAAGCAGGCGAAACTCCAAGCCGGCGAGTATCTCTTTGAGAAACCAGCCACCATCTGGGAAATCCTCGACCGGCTCAAGCGCGGCGACATCTTCCAGTTCGAAGCCACCATTCCGGAAGGCAGCAACCGTTACGACATTGCCCGCATCCTGGCCGCCGCGGGGGTGATCGACGCCCAAAGTTTCATCGCCGAATCGGGCAGCCCGGCCCTCGTGCAGGACCTCGCTCCCGCCGCACCTACCCTCGAAGGCTTCCTCTTCCCCGCCACCTATCGCTTCCCGCGCCGCACCAGCGCCAAAACCATCTGCCGCGACATGGTAAGCAGCTTCCGGCGCGCTTGGAAGCAGGCCGGCGGAACCGAAGACGCGTTGCGCTACGTCACCATGGCTTCGCTCGTCGAAAAAGAGACCGGCGTGGCGGCCGAGCGGCCCGTCGTCTCCTCGGTCTTCTGGAACCGCATCGAGCGCCAGATGAAGCTCGATTGCGACCCCACCGTGGCGTACGCCGCCCTGATTGAAGGACGCTGGCGCGGCAAGATCCACCGCTCCGATCTTGACCGCGAGCATCCCTTCAACACCTATCGCCGGGCCGGATTGCCGCCCGGGCCGATCGCCAATCCGGGCCTTAAATCGCTCGAAGCGGCCCTGCGGCCGGATTCGACCGGCTACTTATACTTCGTCGCCCGCGCCGACGGCAGCGGTGGCCATAATTTTTCGAGCAACATCGCCGGGCATCAGAAAGCGGTGGAGAATTATCGCCGTGCCATCAAGAAAAACCCGGCTGACTGAAGATTTAGCCAACATCTCACTCGTCGACCGGACGCAGTGGGATCGCTTGCGGGCGAGCCTCGCCCCCATCTCCGAAGGCTACCTGCGACGCCTCCTGCGGGCCTCCGGCGTGCCCCTAACGCCAGAAGTGGAAGGCGTCCGCCAGGAGAATTTCTCCCAACTCGAGCGGACATTGCTGGCCGCCGAGCATCCTGCCGCCGTCCGCGAAGCCAAACTGCACGCCGAACTGGCCCGCCGCTCACCCAACGCCAACCGGGCCGTCAAAACGGAAATGATCGAATGGATGCGCGTCTGGCTCGAAACGCCCAGCGCCTTTCCCGTCTGGGTGCGGTTGCGGAAGACGGCTCCAGAGTTTCAAAAGCTTGAGAAACTTTAGAGAGTCCGGCAGCCAAGAGCTTCATCGAATCAGGCAGGCGGAAATCGAAAAAAGCAGGGGGCCACGCATACCGAACTTCCGCGATCGAACCGATAGTCTCCTCATGTTGGCGGCGGCCACAAAGAGATTCTTCGGTTTGGACCTAAAGTTGCCTCTTGCCGAAATCGGTCTGCGCTATTTATACTACGGTTTTTCAGGCCTTCTATCGTGACAGTAACGCACCACGACGAATTTGACCCGCAAGCGCCCATGCGCGAGGCGGCGCTCTTCTATGGTTTGTTCCTCCGCGGCCAGTCAGTAGACTCCATCCGCCGCGATATCGACATCCCCAAAGCGGTCGTCAAAAAAGTCTTGCGGACCCAGGCCTACGAGGAGAATCTCCGCAAAGCCATGCGTCGCACCTACGTCTACCGGCAAGAAGTCTTGCGTATTTTCAACGAGTTAGTCCTCAACGAGAAAAACCGCAATCGCCTCCAGTAAGCCTATACTAAGCCATGCGCCTTCCGATCTATCAGATCGATGCCTTC
>JAYVUQ010000080.1:0-2830 GCA_043787785.1 Bryobacteraceae bacterium | reverse complement strand
GGCGGCGGGGTTGTTGCGGATGTCGGCTGAAATCGCATTGTCGGCGACCTCTTCGACAGTGATACTTTGATTCGCCGCGCTGACTTTTAGCTCGAGGTTGAGCGTGACCGGCTGGGATCCGATGCTGGCAAAGACGGCGGAGGGCATCGCCATTTGGGTGGCGGTGGCGACGACACTGTAGCGGCCAGCGGGCAGGTTGGCGAAGCGGTATTCGCCTTGATTGTTGGCGGTGGTGGCACGCCGAGCCGGGCCGGCGATCGCAATTCGGGCGCCGGGCACAACCGCCTGGCTTTCGTCAGCGACCCGGCCGCGCAACTCGCCCGTAGGTTGGGCGTTTACGAGACCGGCGACCGAAATGCAGATAAGGAGAAGTTTGTTCACTGCTCTCCAGAGTACGCGATTGGCCGAACGGAGCTTGTTTGGGGAGGCCGTAATGAGACTTTTCTACACGTGTCTTTGGCCAGCTGCCTTCTAACTGACGCGCACCAGCGCCTCCACCCATTCATGGAGTTGGTGACCGGGGAAACGGATGCTGGCGGTGATGAGGTGCAAGCCAACGCTGGGCGCGCTGATCGTCGTGCTGACGGCGCCGTCGGCTTGTGCGGCAATCGTCACCGATGCGGAGGCGGCAGGCTTCCAGCCTTCCGGTAAGTGCCAATGCACCTGATAAGTGGTGCGCACGGGCGCGTGGTTCGTGAGCCGGAGTGACAAGGTTAGGGGCGTGGCCACGCTGACCTGGGAGACGTAGGGGAAGATACGGGCCCAGCCTTCATCGACCATATAGTTGGGGTCTGGCCAGGGGGAGAGTTCGCGCAGCGAGGCCGTGCGCTTGACGAGTTCAGCTCGCATGCGATCAAGTTGGGCGGGCGTGTAGCGGAACATGGGCAGGACGTGCTGATTCAACAACCAGGTGTTTGAGGGCAGGCTGGCGATGCGGGTTAAGCAGAGATGATAGCCGGCACCGGGGCGAAGAAAATCGCGATTCTGCATGCAGTAATCGTCCATGCCGGAGGGCGTGAAGGAATCGCCGACGAAGAGGTAGGTTTGGCCGTCGCCGCGCTTGACCACCAAGCCCCCGTGATAGAGCGTTTGGCCGGGGAAGTTCCAGAAGGTGAACTCGAATTCTTGCCAAGAGAGCGTTTCGCCATCGGCTTTGGGCACGGGATTCTTGACGGGCTGGGTGGTGAGGCACGGCAAGCGGAAGGCGCCGGGGTTGGCCATCACCTCGGCCATGGCGCTGGTGAAGTAGACGGGGGCTTTGAATTCGGCGGCGATGTCGTTGATGTAGTCCGTATGGTCGTCGTGATAATGAGTGATCCAGATGCCGTCAAGCGAGCGCAGGAGGCCTATTTCACGAAGGCGGCGAAGTTCGGGCAGTGTGCCCCGGAAGCCCGCATCGACCAGGAAGGCGGCACCTGATGGGGAGAGGATCAGCCGGGAGTTTCCGATGGGCAGAATGTCGGCGGGGAGTGGCGATTGTTCGGCCATCGGCATCACGTTTAGGGGCCGCTCAACGGCGCGCGACCGGACGCGATGGCTCTCCTCGCCGAAGTACCAACGCAAGGCGTCGGTTTCGTAATGACTTTGCAAGAAGCCTTGCAGGCGAGCGATGAGCCTGGCGATGGAGGCCGCGGGATTGGCGATCAGCGGCCCGTGCGCGGGCAGGAGAAGGTCGGGTTTTAGGTCAGCAACGGTGCGTAAGCTTTTGATGAGCGCTTCGGCGCGGGAGGCGTAGCCATGGTACCCGCGGACCTTCAGCTCCGGGATCGAGTCCTGCAGGCTGAAGAGGTCATGCAATTGTCCATCGCCGTAGAGGAGGTCACCGGTGCAGACGATTCGCAGGCCGCCTTTTTCGATCACGTAGGAGACAGCGTGCGGGCTATAGCCGGGAGTGGCGATCGCTTTGATGCTGACGCCATCCACCGGAATGATTTCGTTGTCGCGCACCGGGTGTAAGTTCGCCAAGGGCCGCACGGGCACCTTGGAGGATTGCTGAGCGTAGTCGTGAAAATGGCCGGTTTCCATGGCAATCCAGAAGGGCGAGGGATCGGCGAACAGCTTGAACGTGGGCTCAGGGACAAAGACCTGGGCGCTCGACGGCACCTCCAAGATGGCATCGCGCCGCGCATGGGTGAGTAATAACTGGCTCGCGCCGCGACCGGAGTAGATCGCGGTGTGGGCACCGATCCGGACGCTGTTGACGGGTCCGGGGACGAAGCGAATTCCCGCCGGAAGCGCGCGCGGCGCGGCGACGGGTAAGGCAGTCAAGAAGGTGCGGCGAAGCATTGGCCACAGCTTACAACAAATTGCCGAGATATCGTGAACGGCGTGAAACCCTCGATTGCGGCCATGGCATGATCCCCTCCGATTGGGATGTGTTTCTACAGTTTATGAAAGCGTATTGATAGCGAATCGTTCCTGGCGGGATAGGATACAATCCTCTGATGCGCCAACTGTTGCTCGCTGCTTTATTAGCCGTGCCGATGATCGCGCAGACGGCAAAGTTTGGCGCCTTTACGAATTCCGATGATGTGGGCGCGCCTCCGCTTCAGGGGTCGACGGAGTTTGATGCGGCCACAGGGCAGTACAAAGTTACCGGTTCGGGTGCGGACATCTGGGCCAGAGCGGACCAGTTCCATTATCTTTGGCGCGAGATAGCGGGTGATTTTGCGGTGACCGCGACCACGAAATTTCTCACGGGTGGGATTGCGCATCGCAAAGCCGTCATCATGCTGCGCAAGAGTCTCGACACGGATTCGCCCTTCGTCCAACTGGCTATTCATGGTGATGGCACGCCGGCGGTGCAGTTTCGAAATGCAGTGGCGGATAC
>JAYVUQ010000079.1:0-6050 GCA_043787785.1 Bryobacteraceae bacterium | reverse complement strand
GTGATCAGCAACCGCTCGCTCGACCAGAAAATCCAGGAGCTGCGCGCTCTGCTGGACCTCGTACGTGGCCTGGCCGCCACCACTGACCCGGACGCCATTGCCCAGTTGCTCACCCTCACCCTGGCCGGCCGTTGGGCCGTCCTGAAGCATGCGGTCATTACCTGGAAGCCCGGCCAACCGCAACTGGAGCGTGAGAAAGGGATCGACCTGCATCGCGGCGATGCCCTGCGCGAAGCGGTCAGCCGCCTCACCGAAGCCGCCTTTCTCGAAGATCACCTACCGGCGGACCTCCGGGCACGAGTGAATCTCCCGGCCGGCAGTCTGCTGTTTCCGATTTGTTCGAATGACCAGTGCAACGGCGTCGTGGTACTCGGCCCGCGCCTCGACCGCAAGCCTTACACCGAAGCCGACCGCGAGTTCGGCGCCGGCTTGGTCGCCCAGGCCGCCGTCGCCTTCGACAATGCCTGGCACTTCCGCGAAACGCTTGCCAAGCAGCAAATCGAGAAAGAGCTCCACTTAGCCGCTTCCATTCAACTCGACTTATTTCCCAAAGTATTGCCGACCCTCGCCCATACGGAAATTGCCGCCCGCAACCGCCAAGCCCGCCAAGTGGGTGGCGACTATTACGATGTCCTGCTGTGCCACGGCAGCGATCATGCGGAGTACTTACTCTGCGTCGCCGATATTTCCGGAAAAGGCATCGCCGCTGCCCTGCTCATGAGTAACATCCAGGCCACCCTCCGGGCCATTCTGGCTCACGAAGTGGACGTAAAAGAGATCGCCGTGCGCACCAACGACTTACTCTGGGCCAGCACGCCGCCGAATAAGTACGCCACGGCCTTCCTGCTGCGTTATGACCCCGCCACCGGTTCCGGTCAATACGTCAACGGCGGCCACAACGACCCCGTGATTTTGCGCGCCGACGGCAGCGTCGAGTTACTCGGCACCACCGGCATGCCCATCGGCATGTTCCCCAATCGCGTCTTCGATCAGGCCGACGTGCAGTTGAATTTGGGCGATATCTTATTTATTTATTCCGATGGCGTGCCAGACGCCAATAACATCAATGGCGAAGAGTTCGACATGGAGCGGCTCGTGCGTGCGCTCAAAGAATCCGCTCAGCAGCCGGTGGATCAGATGATCGACCATATGTTCCAGTGTATCGACGAGTTTGTCGGCGAGGCCCCACAGTTCGACGACATCACGATGATGATGGTTCGCCGATGCTGAGGAAGTTACTGGCGCCGTTCGCCGGGGATTCGCGCTTTGGATGGATTTGGCTCATCGTACTCGGACTGGCACCCTTTGCCTATTGGAGCGGTTTGCAACTCATAGTAACGCAGGTTCGTGAGCCCCATATTGGCTCCAGCGATGCGTTACGCCGGGCCGTTACCTTCGGCCAAACGCTGGGGCTACCCGTCAGTAACTGGAACGCTGCCATTCGACCCATCCTCGGCGCGGAGCACGCCATTCTCTCCGGTACCCAATACTGGCGGGACTTGTCCCCCGCACGCAAGATTCTGGCCCCTATCACTACCATCCGCGTCGTGCTCGTCGCGCCAAACAAGCTGCATTGGTTTGCCGTATGGCTTCGCCCGGACGGCAACATCCACGGGTACGACACGTCGCCCAATCTGATGGCGCTAGGCCCCGTTCCTGCCGAGACCGAAAGTCGGCGCATGGCTTTGGCGGAAGCCAACCGGGCCTTCCCAGGGCAGACCTGGGGTGAACCGGAAGTGGAGACCGGTGCGGTGGAAGGCTCGCACGGCGCGCGCCGTTACTCGTGGCGAACCCCCGTCTTGCCCGGTATCGACAGCACGCTCACGGTTGAGGTACACGGTGATCGCATTACCGAACGAACGGTCAAGGTGAACGTGAATCCTGGCGAGTTGCCCATGCAAATTTCACGGGTTAACGGTGTCTTCAAAGCGCTCTCTGGCCTGGCCTTGGCCATCGGCATCCTGTATTCGGTCTACCGTTTTTCCCGCCGCGCGCTCGAGCGCGAAATATCCTGGACTCGCAGCGGAATCATGATTGGAGTGTCCGCAGCCATTGGCGTGTTAACGGTAATTTCGGACCCCACCGCCGGCACCGTCGGCCTGAGTCCCCAGCAACTCATCAGTCCGTTTTCCATGCTATTGCCCCTCTCGTTAATTCTTTCCTCCGCGCTCCAGGGCATCATTATTTCCTTGGTTTACGGCGCCGGAGAGGGCGAAATGCGCGAGAGTTACCCGGGTAAGATTACGTCGCTTGATGCCATCTTCACCGGCTTTGTCACCTCGGCGAACGTGGGGCGCTCCCTCGTGATTGGCGCGGCGACCGGGGGCTGGGCCTTTTTGGCCGTGCGCGTGCTGCAAGCCGCCGCCGGGCACAGTGAATTGCGAGAGCGTTCGTTGAATATGGCCTACGGCAGTTCCCCTTGGCTAATTGCTCTCCTCGGTGAACCCCTGGCCGCGTTCTTCATGGCTTGCCTCTGCCTGATGTTGCCCCTGCTCTATCTCAGCCGCCACCTGGGGCACAGCCTCCTGCGGCGTATCTTGGCGATCGTATTCTGTTTATTGGGCGCGATTACCACTGGCTTGACTGTCAATTTTGCAGAGCCCGTCACCATCGCGATCCCGGTGGTGGTGTCGGCCTTGGCGCTGCTTACTTTCTGGTACGGCGATTTTCTTTCGGCCGTCGTCGGTCTCAGTTGCTTCTTTGCGTTTCTGCAAAACAAGGAGATCGAGGAGGTCATCGCCGCCTGGTCGATCAACGCCCACCGGACCTACGCCCTGGTTGCCGGCGTAGCCTTCGTTGGGGTAGTGATGCTTTTTCGCGGTCGCAAGCTGAGTGACGCTGAAGTGCAACCGCAACACGCCCACCGCATTGAAGAGCGGCTGCAACTCGAACAGGAAGTCTCCGCCGCCCGCGAAGCGCAGATTCGCCTCCTGCCGGATTCGCTTCCGGACATTGCCGGTTTCGGCGTCGCCGCTTCCTGCCATCCGGCCCGCGAGGTGGGCGGCGACTTTTACGATTTCTTCCGTCTGTCGAGAAATCGCTGCGGCATTCTGGTGGCCGATGGCAGTTCCGGTGGCCTGGCTTCGGCCCTCACCATCGGCCTGGCCAAGGGATTCCTCTCCTACGCCGCCCAGCGCGATTGGCCCCCGGCTCAGGCCCTGGAGCGGTTGAAGCCCGTGCTCACCCAGGCTATCTCTTCCACCGCCCATCATTTCAGCCTTTGCTATGCCGTGCTCGATCCGGCCATGGGAGAGATTCGCTTCGCCCGCTTGGGGTTTCATCCACGGCTATTTCATTTCAATCAGCTACGGCGCGCGGCGGGCGCGAATTTGATCGAAGAGGTGCGGCCGAGCGGCGATAACGACGAGGTAAGGCTAGCGTTGAGCCCCGGTGATTTGATTCTTTTCTGCACCGACGGCTTAGCCGCCCGCCTGGAGTCCCGCCTGGGATGTTCGCTCGATGCTTGGCTCGACCGTTTGAACAACGAGTCCTCCAAAACCGCGGAGCGTTTCCACACCGATCTATTGATCACCGTCAATGCCACCGGTACGGACCTGCGGGACGACATTACCGCCGTGGTGATTGAGATGCAGGTGCCGCAGTTGCTGGAAGGCTCCCGCGTTCATTTGCGAGGCGTGGCTTGATGCGCCAACGCACGAGTCTGGCGCTGGTGGCCGCACTGCTCGGCTCCCTGACACTCTGGATGCTGTTTCCCAGGTACGACCGGTCGGCGGGCTTGGGACAGTTGAATATCTCGCGGCATCAGGCCGTTGTGCGGGCTCGCGAAGTGGCGCGGGCGAACGGTGTGGACGCGGCCCATTGGAGCCCCGCAGTACAATCTACGGAATGGAGCGGCGGCGCGTGGATCTACCTGTGGCGGCGTCTGCACCCCGAGTCTCGCGTGTTTGCCTCGCTTGTGACGCCCGCCATCGCCCAAGTGACGTTGCGCCAGCCCGATGGCGAAAGCTTTGCCACCGTTACCTTCAATGCGGAAGGCAAGCTCGTGGGTTACAGCACACTCTCCCGCATGGTGAATCCGCTAGGCCACGTGCATGCCAGCGAGACTTTGGATGCGCTGGCGAACGGCGTGCTGGCCCAGTATCTCGGCGAGAACGCGCGGCTCTTTCGCCCCGTGAACCGCGGCGTCACCCAGAGTAGCCAGTTGCTTTATTCCTGGGAGTACAGCGACCCGGTCGACTCGCCGCATCTGCTGCGCTTTGAGGCGAGCTTCAGCGAAGAGTTGCTGGTGCATGCCGAACTGACGGCGGAACCATCTGAGTCCTTCCGGCAGGAAGTGCGGGACATGCAGGCACCGCAAAGCTATTTGTTCGCGTTCATGCTGGTGATGGACTTTGCCCTCATCTCGGTCGCCTTCCCCAGTTTCTTTCGGGCTCTGGTCCGCCGGCGGCTCAGCCCGCGACGGCTGATTTCCGCCGCGGGTTTAGCGTTGATTCTAGTGGTCCTCGCCTTCTGGGGCGGCTCCTGGCACGACGAAGCACGAGCGGAGGCGGCCCGTCAATTTTCCAGCCCCCTCAACAGCGTGGCCGGCCATACGCTCGGCCTTCTGGTGCTGGGTTGCGCGATGGTACTTTTTTACGGGGCCGGCCGGGGGTTGCTGTTACCGCAACACCACGACCGCTGGTTGGCGCTAGAGGCGTTGTTCTCCCGCCGCTTCACCGTTCGCCCCATCGGAGCGGCGCTGTTTCACGGTGTATTGTGTGGTGCCGCACTCGCCGCTCTGCCGTTTTTGGTCGCCACCGCATTTCTTCCGGCGCAGCCGATGACCTCGCGCCTGGCCATGCTTTTCGCCTCCAGCCCGGTCGCGGCGATTTTCGAGCCCGCCATGCTGATCGATGTCATGGGCATCGTCCTTTTGGCCCTACCCTTAAGCCGTTGGCTGCGCCCCACTTGGTTGGCTGCGCCGGTGTTCGTCGCCATGATCGGCATCAATTGGTTCATCATGAGAGCACCGTTCGACGATTGGGCCATACCTGGCCTTTGTGCGGCCGGCTTATTTGCGCTCGGCATGTGGCTAGTGGAAGCCGAGTACGGGGCCTTGGCCGCTCTGGTGGCTGGTGCGGCGATGGTGGCGCTGTGGACGGCGGGCGGCTACTTCGTGCAGCCACTGCCCGAGTTGAGCCGGCGCGGCTGGTCAGTGCTGGTGCCCTTGTTAGGTTCGGGGCTCCTGGGTCTCATCGGGATGCGTTTTGGCGCTTCTGTGAACGCTAGCGCCGAAGTGAAGGCCATGTGCGCCGAGTCAGCCGTGGACGTGGTCTCGCAGCGCGACCGTTTGGCTTCCGAGTTTGACGTAGCCCGACGAGCCCAGCAGGCGATGCTGCCTCCCGTGCCCGCCCAGATCGGCAATGCCTCTTTTGCCGCATCTTGCATCCCTGCCCGCGACGTGGGCGGCGACCTGTTTGACTTCTACCCCACCGGCAATGGGCAATATGCTCTTGGGGTGGCCGACGTCTCTGGCAAGGGTGTTCCGGCCTCACTCTACATGACCCTCACCAAAGGCTTCCTCGCGGCCGCCGGACGCGATTCGGACGACCTACTCTCCACTGTCTCGCAGCTCAATTCGCACCTCTATGCGGCGGGCAAGCGCAAGATCTTTGTCACCATGGCGCTGGCGTACTTCGCTCCGGAGCAACGCCGGATCACGCTGGCCCGCGCCGGCCACAATTCGCCGCTTTGGCGCCGGTCCAGCCGCGGCCACAGCGAGTACCTCACGCCACCGGGCATGGGCCTCGGCCTGACGAGCCGTCTGCTCTTTGAGCGCGCGTTGCGATTACAGGAGATTGAGCTCGAACCCGGAGACGCATTCGTGCTTTATTCCGATGGCATCACGGAGGCGATGAACGAGGAGAGCGAGCAGTTCGGCGAAGACCGTCTGCAAGCCGCCGTCGATGCGTGCGATGGTTGCGACGCCCACGCCACCGAGCAGGCGATCCTGCGGGCCGTGCGCTCCTTTATCGGCAGCGCCCCGCCGCATGACGACATGACTTTGTTGGTAGTGAGGGTTTAAGATGGAGAATCTCGCCAGGAGGATT
>JAYVUQ010000078.1:0-13921 GCA_043787785.1 Bryobacteraceae bacterium | reverse complement strand
ATACGGCAAAGAAAGAAACCATTAGCGCGCCAAAAACCGCTCTAACCAATCCAGCCCCAACCCCACACTCGCCGCCGTAGGCGTATGGCCCGCCCGATGGTTCACCATTCCCAAATGAAGCCCATCCCCCAAAGCGCGATAGACCGGCCGCGCGGCTTCCAGATAGGGCCAGCTCTTATCCCCGTCGCTCGACTCACCTGCGATCAGCAAAAATGGACGCGGCGCAATCAAAGCCAATAATTCCTGCTGGTCCCGATCCACTGGCCGTTGCTGGCCCAGGTACCAGAAAGCTTCGTAGTTTGAGAAGCGCAAGCTGATGCCGGGCTCAGAGGAAACCACCACCGCAATCCGTGGCTCAAACGCGCCGGCATAGAGCGCCATTTTGCCGCCCAGCGAGTGGCCGATGATGCCGATACGGCTGGTGTCGACGTCGGGGCGCGCCACCAGGTAATCCACTAGGCGTTGCGCGTCCGTGATCCATTTGCCGAGCCCCGTCATTCCCGGATGCCGTTGTCGTAACCGCAAGACCGCTTCGTCGTAGCCCTCGGCATCTCCCTCGCCATACCAGCGGATGGCGACGGCCAAGTATCCCCGCTGCGCCGCCAAGCGGGCAAAGGCCCTGACGCCCCCGCCGGATTGCCTACCGCCCAAGTTCTGCCCGGCCGGCGAATCGACGTCGTAGTAGGGCACGATGACCACCGGCAGCCTTCTGGATGGCTTGCGGGCCGGCTCCATCACCAGGATGCGCGACGTCCAGCCGGGCTCAACGTCGAGGTCCAGCAATTGGCCATTCCAGGTGCTTTCGCGAAAGTCCTGCCGAAGGTGCACCGAGGGCGTACCCCTTGCCCGTTGAGACAAGCCCAGCAGAGCACTCCAGGCTTGGCGTAGTTGGGGGACTTGGGCCTCATCCAGCGGCGGAAGAGCCGATGAGGCCGGGTGCTGAAATTGGGCGAGCCACGCGGCGTCCGGAGGGGGCAACCCGGCCGCGGGAGAGAGACTGCGCACCACCCGAAAGCCGGTGAAAGGGCTGCGCCGACCGGGCGTCATCGATGAAGCGAACCCTTTGTTCCACTCTCCCCGGCTCGATAGGTAGCTGCCGCCACGCAGAAGCTTCTCAGTGCCCTTCAGCGGCCCCGCCGGATCGCGCAGGGCATCGAGTAAAGGTTCCGGGCTATACCAATCCTCACACCACTCCCAGACGTTGCCATAAAGGTCGTGGATGCCATCCGCGCCGGGCTCACCCGCCGCCACCGGCCGGGTGCCACTGCGCGCTGCCGCGACCAATTCGGCTGGATCGTTGTGGGCACCGCTGCGCAGATGGGCCGAAGCCACCTCGCCCGGAGTGGCCGCAAGCGTCCATTCGGCACCGGTGGGCAGGCGGTAGCCATTGCAGCCGGCGACGCGCTGGCTGGCGGCATCGTAGCAAGCCCGAAGGCCTTCCAGCGCGCTACGGCGATTGGCATAACCCACGGCGTCAAACCAGGTCACATTTTCCACTGGCCGCCGGTCGCCCTTCGCCTGCGAAGGCGAAAGCTGCATGATGCGGCGGTATTCGGCTTGCGTCACTTCGGTGCGGCCCATCAGAAACCCGCCCACGCGCGCCTCCGTCGCCAGACCGGTGCCCGAGTCTTTGATCTGCACCGTCCCCGGCGTCACCCGCAGAAACTCAGGCTCAGCCGCCAGCAACAGGTAGAGTGCCCACATGAATACGAGGATAGCGCCGACACCCTATGAAGCGATAGAATCATCGGCATGACTCGCCGTGATTTGCTCTGCACCACGCTCGCCGCGCCCCTCCTGGCACTAGACCCCAAGAAGATCAAGCTGGGCATTTCCATCGATGAGATTGACGACGACCCGCAGGTGGTGGTGCGCTTCATGAAGGAGTTCGGCCTGCGCTACGCCGAAATCCGCAATGTATGGGGCAAGTACAACACCTCCCAGCCGCTGGAGAAACTCACCGAACTGCGCAAGATCTTTGACGAACACGCCATCGCCACCTCGGTGCTGGCCACGGGTTTTTTCAAGATCCCCTTGCCGCCCGATACTCCGGCCGGCCGCCAAACCCTCGACCAGCAATGGAAACTGCTGGATGGCGCGATGGAACGGGCGACGATCATGGGCACGAAGACCATCCGCACGTTTGCTTTCACTTATGGCGACCACGAAAAGCCCGACCCGGCGGTTTATCCGCGGGTCTATGAGCTGGTGAAAGAGGCAGCCCGCCGTGCCAAGGCCCGCGGCTTTCAGCTGGCGCTTGAGAACGTGAATCACAGCTACGTCTGGTCCAGCACGGAGACCGCGGCCCTATTGAAGGCCGTTCCCGATGACGCCTTGGGCCTCACCTGGGATCCGAACAATGCCGGCCAAACCGGCGAAAAAGTCTTCCCCGAAGGCTACCGCCGGCTGGACCCCGCCCGCATCCACAACGTCCACCTGCGCGACTTCCGCAAGAACGCCGCCGGCGAAGTGGAATGGTGCGCCGTGGGCGAAGGTGAGATGGACAACCTGGGGCAGATTCGCGCGTTGCTCAAAGCGGGTTACCAGGATGCCTTCACGCTCGAGACGCACTACCGAAGTCCGCAAGGCAAGCAGCACGCCAGCCGCACGTCGATGACGGGGCTGATGAAAGTGGTTGCGCAGCTGTAGTGCTTGGCCCGCTCTAATTTCCCCCCTCAACAGCCGCCTTAGAAGTTCACTACGCCCGCAAACGAGTTCGCCTCCAAGCTCGCCCCGCCCACCAAGCCGCCGTCGATCTCCGGCTGCGCCATCAGCCCCTGGATGTTGTCCGGTTTCACACTGCCGCCGTAAAGAATTCGCATCGCCTGCGACGCCTCCCGTCCAAAGCGCGCCTCGCAGTAACCGCGCAGCGCCCGATGCGCATCGGCCGCAATTTCCGGGGTCGCCACCTTCCCCGTCCCAATCGCCCAAACCGGCTCATAGGCGATCACGATCCGCCCAAACTGATCCGGTGTCAGCCCCGCAATGCCGCCATCGAATTGCGTCTTCAAAACCTCATTCGTCCGGTTCGCCTCGCGCTCGGCCAGCAATTCGCCCACGCAAACGATCGGCGTCAGCCCCACTTCCAGCGCCGCCAGCGTGCGTTTCAGCACCGTCTCATCCGTTTCGCCAAAGAACTGCCGCCGTTCGCTGTGGCCCACAATCACATACTGGCAACCAATCGCCTTCAGCATAGCCCCCGAAATCTCTCCCGTGAAGGCACCGTCCTTAGCCCAGTGCAAATTCTGGCCGCCAATGCCCACGGCAGTGCCTTGCGTGGCCGCAATCGCGGCGGGCAGGTCGATAAACGGGGCGCAAATCGCCACCTCCGCGTGCTGGGCTCCGGCCACCAATGGCAGAAACTTCTCAAAGAACGCCGTCGTCTCCAACGGGGTCTTAAACATCTTCCAATTGCCGGCCATGATAGGTTTTCGCATTCAGCTTTCAGTGTAAAACAAAGCAGTTTTGCGGGGAGCCGTTTTGGGTCCCATGCCGGATGCTGAAAAAACATCCCTTGTTTTCTTCATTCTAAGCCATCCAACCCCTCAAATGCCCTTGACTCCGCGCGACACTCATCATCGGGGGCCTCTATTTGCGCGCCCCGAAATTTCCCGATCGAGAGAAGACAACCATGAACCCCGATAATCATGTCCGCGAAACCATCAACTCGTTGGATGGCCTCATCCTTGGCCTGCGCCAGCAAATCGAGGCCGACCCACCAAAGCCGTCCATCTCCGACTATGTCCGCCTGGTTCAACTGCGCCTGGAACTCGGCAAGGAACAGGGCGACGACTACCGAGGCCCCATCAACGTCCATTGGGTCGACAGCGAAAGCACCCCGGAACCCGATCCTGACCCCACCGTGCCCTGGGAAGGCGACCAGCCCCTCGGCTAGTGAGGTCGATTTGGCCATTGCCTGGAGAGATTCCCTCCCTAACCTGCGAGCCCGTCGCGTCAGCGGCGGGTTGCCTCCCCCATATGCCATCGTATAAACCACTTATAATGTAACCCGCCAAGTCAGCGGCGGGCTCGACATGAGGCTGCATACAGATAAGGGTCACGATCAAGCGGTCCGAGCACTAGACCAAAAAACCGGTAGGCCAGGCCTCTTGGCCCGCCTCCCTCCAAACCAGGTCGAAGTTGAATCAAATCAACAACACCCGGCTTCGTTTCGCTACCTCGCTTTAGCGGCGTCGTGCCCTTAGCGGCGTCGTGCCGCCACCGCCAGCAGCAAGGCCACCCCCACCAGGCCCAGTGTGCCCGGCTCCGGAATCTCCGAACCCCCACTGCTGGAGCTCGAACTCCCCATGCCAGACGAACTCGAACCCGATGAGCCAGAACCCGATGAGCCAGAACCCGATGAACCAGAACCCGATGAACCAGAACCGCTTGAACTCGACGAGCTCGATCCCCCCGATGAACTGCTCGAGCTCGACGAACCCGACCCACCAGACGACGAGCTCGATCCCCCCGACGAGCTCGAAGAACTCGACGAACCAGAACCGCCCGAAGAACTTGATGATGAAGACGAAGAAGACGAAGAAGAAGAACTGACGCAGCACGTCCCGCACAGGTTCGTCAGAAACGACCACGAATTCACCGAGTTATTCACCGAGTAAAAGTTCTGGTTTTGCGTATTCGTCGATCCCTGCGTCGTAAAGAACTGACTCACCAGGTTGTTGTTCACCACCGTCGAATTCACCGGCGTGGGCGGCATCACCGTGTTTCCGAAGTTGCCCCAGTTCACAATGCCAAAAGCCGTGCTCGGCCACACAATATAGCCCGAAGGCGTTTCACCCGGTGCTCCCGGCGCCCCCGGTGCTCCCGGCGTACCCACACCACCCGTAGCCACCGCCGCGCTCGTACTGTTCGTCGCCACCGGCGCCGGACCCAACACTAT
This sequence comes from Bryobacteraceae bacterium, assembly GCA_043787785.1. Classification (GTDB taxonomy): domain Bacteria; phylum Acidobacteriota; class Terriglobia; order Bryobacterales; family Bryobacteraceae; genus JALHNI01. Next base: position 9,021 of record JAYVUQ010000078.1, on the reverse strand, counting down.
CTCCGGCCCCGGCAGCAAATTGTTCGCCTGAAAAGGAATCGAAAAATAGTTGCCGCCGAAAGGCAATGCCTGCGAAAGGGCCACCCCCGCTGGCTCGGCCGCCATTTCCAGGGTCATCGCGTCGTCAAAAGTCGCCGGATGCGGCTCTACCACCACCAACATCGGGTAGCGTACAATCTTCGACATCCGGTTGCCGCACCGGCCACGGATGCAGTCCCGGCCATCGGTCAACACCGTTTCGCCCTTCTTCACCGCAATCTTGCGCGACGTCCAATAAACCTGATTGCCCACCCGGTAGGAGACGTAGTAGCTGTCATCGTTCGCTTGGCGCACCGGACGCATCTTCTCGGGGTCGAGTCCTTCATAGTGCCGTCGAACGACGGGGTCAGCCTTCATCTTCAGGCGCATCTCTGCGGACGTATCCACGCCGCCAGCCACGATCGAGTTCCGGTAGTGCGGTCGCGCGACATTCAGCTCGGGTAACGCAAGTTCCTTCTTCGCCGCTGGCTTCACCGGTGCGGCTGGCTTCGTTTCGTTGCGGCTGCATCCGGCAAGGGCCAGTAGCATCGAGATCTGTAATACTGCAATAAGTAATCTCATGGCGGCTACTTCGATCTTGCGTCCCGAAATGTGGTTCCGCGTATGGGCCGGGGGTGCGGTGGGTCCCAGGACCGGACCCTACCGGAGTTTGCCCCTTTCCCGGACCCAACGTGCGCTCCCGGCTCCAGTACCCTGCTCCCAGGGGACCTAGGAACGAAATCAATCCTGCGAATTAATTAAGTGCCGTAAAATGAATCACTTTCCCCATCCAGCGCTCCGCTCGGCGTCGTTTTTGCCGAAATCGTCCGTCCGGATAGCGTTGCTTCCCGCCACCGGACTTGATCCAATAAGAAGTGGGTCCGCCGCATGCCGAAAAGAAGCTCATTTTCCCGCCAACTGACTCAAACTGTGCTAGTTTTATGGTTAGGCCAAGCGCTTCTGGCCGGGGATTTGCTCCGGTTTGAGGCCAATTTGGATGCCATGGGAGGAACTTACTCTCTGGTACTTTATGGCCAGGATCGTTACCAGTTGGAAGCGGCGTCCGAAGCAGCCTTCGATGAAGTGCGGCGGTTAGATCAGTTGCTTTCCAACTACAAGTCGACCAGTGAGTGGAGCGAAATCAATCGTTTTGCTGCTGACCGGCCGGTGGCGGTCTCCCAGGAGAGCTTCCAGCTCATATCCGCCTGTCTCGAATACAGCCGGCGAAGTGAAGGATCTTTCGACATCACTGTAGGCCCGCTCATGCAGGTCTGGGGTTTTTATAAAGGCACTGGCCGTCTGCCGCATCGCGCGGAGATCCGGTCGGTCTTGGCGAGCGTCGGCTCCCGCCACGTGGAACTCGATTCCGCGGCAACAACGGTAAGGTTTCGCCGCCCCGGTATGTCAATTGACCCGGGCGGCATCGGAAAAGGCTATGCGGTGGATAGAATCGTGAAAATCTTGCGGGATGCCGGTATCAAGTCGGCCTTTGTCTCGGCCTCCACCAGCACCGTTTACGCTTTGGGTACACCCCCCGGCGAAGCCGGTTGGAAGGTCACCATCGGCGACCCGAAGAATCGCGAACGCGCCGTGGCCGAGGTTCTCTTGAAGGATGAAAGCCTCTCCACCTCCGGCAATTACGAAAAGTTTTTCATGGCCGGTAAGCACCTTTACAGCCACATCATGAATCCCAGCACCGGTTATCCGGCCGAAGGCATGTTGTCCGTAAGCGTCATCGCGCCGCGGGCGATCGACAGCGAAGCCTGGACCAAACCTCTCTACATCAATGGCCGCGCGTGGTTCGCCCAAGCCCAGGCCCGCTATCAAGATCTAAGGAGTTTTCGCGCCTTTGCGTGCGAAAACGGATGGGAACCCAAATGCGCGTGGCTCCAATGAGTAGCCGATTCCTCGACGCCTGCCGCCGCCGGCCAACCGATGTCCGCCCCGTATGGTTCATGCGGCAAGCCGGCCGGTACATGAAGCAATACCGCGATCTGCGCGCCAAGAACACCATTCTCGAACTCTGCAAAAAGCCAGACCTTGCCGCCCAAGTCACTCTGCAGCCCGTCGAAGTGCTCGACGTCGACGCCGCCATCATCTTTGCCGATCTGCTCTTGCCCGTCGAACCCATGGGCCTTAAGCTCGAGTTCCGCGCCGGGGAAGGCCCGCACATCGATAATCCGGTGCGCACTTCGAACGATATCGATTCGCTCTCCATTTCGAACACCGACGATCTGGGTTACGTGGGCGAGTCCATTCAATTGGTCACCCGTGCCCTGGGCGGCCGCGTGCCGGTCATCGGCTTTGTCGGTTGCCCGTTCACCCTCGCCAGCTACATGATTGAGGGCGGCCCGTCCCGCAATTTCATCGAGACCAAGAAGCTCATGTATGGCGACGAAACGCTCTGGCGTCGTCTCATGGGCAAGCTGGTCGATGTGCTCGGCCAATTTGCCGTCATGCAAGTCGCCTCCGGCGCCCGCACCATTCAGGTCTTCGATAGCTGGGTGGGCGCGCTCGGACCGGACGATTACGTCCGCTATGTCGCCCAATACTCGCGCGCGCTCATTGAACGCATTCGCGCCACCGGCGTGCCCGTCATCCACTTCGGCACCGGCACCGGCGGCTTCTTCAAAGAACTCCACGCCGCCGGCGGCGACGTTCTGGGAGTCGACTGGCGCATCAATATCGACCAGGCCTGGAGCGAGATCAGCTACCGCTCCGCCATACAAGGCAATCTCGATCCGGCCGTGCTGTTCGCTCCGCTGCCCGAGTTGCGCACGCGCATCCACGATCTACTGCGCCGCACCGGTTCGCGCCCCGGCCACATCTTCAACCTCGGCCACGGCATCTTGCCCGAAACTCCGGTGGAGAACGTCAAGGCCGCTGTCGAAATCGTCCGCGAGTTCCGGCTCTAAGCACCTAGCAGAATCATCATAAGAGTCATGCGCCACGTCACTATCATCGGCGGCGGCATCAGCGGTCTCACCGCCGCTTACGCCCTGGCCAAGGCCGGACGCCCGGCGCTGCTGGTCGAACAAGATACCACCTTGGGCGGCGTCATGCAGACCAAGCACCTCGCTGGTTGTGTGATCGAAGGTGGGCCAGATAGCTTTCTGGCGGCGAAGCCCGCCGCGGCCCAGCTAATCAACGAAGTCGGCCTCGGCGCTGATCTCATCGGTTCGAACGACCACCAACGAATCACTTACATCCAACGGCACGGTCGCATGGTGCCCATGCCCGATGGCTTGACGATGATGGTCCCCACCAAGATCTGGCCCATGGTCACCACGCCCTTACTCAGCTGGCCGACCAAGATCCGCATGGGGCTCGAGTATTTTCGCCGGCCGCCTCAGGACGAGATGCCCGAGCGTTCCGTCGCCGAGTTTGTCCGCGACCACTACGGGCAAGAAGCCGTCGACTATCTGGCCGAGCCCCTGCTCTCCGGCGTCTTCGGCGGCGACCCGGCTGACTTATCCGTAAATAGCGCGCTCACCCGGTTTGTGGAGCTCGAGAAAGAATACGGCAGCCTCACGCGTGGCACCCTGCTGGGCCGCCAGAAAGCGCCGCCCGCCGCCGGCAGCCTCTTCCGCACCCTCAAGGGCGGCTTACATGACTTAGTCAAAGCGCTCGAAGCGCGCTTGCCTGGCGTCGAGCGTTTAGTGGGCAAGGCGGAAGAAGTGCGCTATCTCGCTGAAGGTTACGAAGTGAAGGTAAATGGCGAGTGGCTCGCCACCCGGCACTTACTGGTCGCCACGCCGTCCTGGGCCGCCGCTGACTTACTCGCCGAGTTAGATCCCCAGTTACGCCACTTACTCCGCGAAGTGGACTATAGCTCGTCGATGACCGTCGCCTTGGGCTATCATGACCGCGACTTAGCCCAGCCACTGACTGGCTTCGGCTTTCTGGTGCCGGCGAAAGAGCGGCAGTCGCTGGTGGCCTGCACTTTTGTGGGCCGTAAGTTTCCGCACCGCGCGCCCGAAGGCGTCTCGCTCGTGCGTTGCTTCCTCGGCGGCGCGGGCCGGGCCACCGTATTGAACGAAAGCGACGAAGCCATCCTCACCGCGACGCGCGCCGACTTGCAGCGCTTATGGGGCATCACTGCCTCACCTGCCTTCAGCAGCATCTCCCGCTGGCCGCGCTCCATGGCGCAATATACGGTAGGGCACGCCAAGCGCATGGCGCAGGTGGACGAACGGCTGCAGCGCCATCCGGGCCTGCATTTGATCGGCAACGCCTACCGGGGCATCGGCATTCCAGACTGTATCCAACTGGCCCGCGACACCGTCGGGAGGATTCTCGCGTGAGCCCTCTCAACCGCCGTGATTTTCTGGCCGCCACCAGCGCCGGCTTGGCCAGTTGCGGCCGCACCGAGCCAGTCGCCAATAGCTATGCCTTCGTCGCCAACAGCGAGGGCCGGGCCATCGCCGTCATTGACTTGGCCGTGTTCACCCTCGCCGGCCGCATTCCCTTCGCCGCCGACCCCACCGAAGTCCTCGCCTCGCCCGGCCGCCGCACCATCTACGCCCTCTCCGCCGCCGATGGCTTCCTGCACGAAATCAGCGTCGCCAAGCGTCAAGTCACCCGGCGCGTGGCCGTCGGCGTCGGCGCCCGTTCCTTGCGCATCTCCAGCGGCCAAACCATGCTCTGCCTAGCCACCAAACAGCAAATGGTGCTGGTGGGCAGAAAGAACCTCGACGTGCTGGCCCGGGTGAATCTGCCCGCCCCCATCGTCGACTTTGACGTCTCGCCCGAAAGCCCCCACGCGGCCTGCAGCCTCACTGGCACCGGCGAAGTCGCTATCTTCGATCTCAACACCAGCCAACTCGCCCGCCGCGCCAAGGTCAGCTCCGCGCCTGGAACTCTCCGTTTCTTGAAGAACGGGGATTGGCTCCTGGTAGGCTTGCCGGGCGAGCGATTGCTGTCGGTCATCGACACCGCCACCGGACGTCTGGTGGTTGACCTGCCCCTCGCCATTCGCCCCGACCGTTTCTGTTTCAGCGGCGACCTGGGCCAGTTATTCATCACCGGTGAGGGCGCCGACGCTGTGGCCATTGTTTATCCCTTCCAAAGCCAGGTGGCCGCCACTCTCTTGGCCGGCCATCAACCCGGCGCCATGGCTGCCAGCCGCAACCCGTCGTACCTCTTCGTCGCCAACCCCACCTCAAACGCGGTCACCGTGATTGACGTACCCACGCAGCGCATTGTGGGCGCCGTGCCGGTGGGGCAAGGCCCGGCCAATATCATTGTGACGCCCGATGATCAGTTTGCGTTGGTGCTGAACCGGTCCTCCGGCGACATGGCCGTGCTCAGCACCAGCCGCTTTACGAAGGTGATTCGCCGTGATCGCTCCGCGCCCTTATTTCATCTGGTTCCGGTGGGGTCGGCACCAGTCAGCGCCGCGATCGGGATGAGTACCTAGGATGGCGAACTGCAGCCTATGCCATCAGCGTCCGCCCAGGCGAAATTGCCCTGCTCTCGGGGCAGCGATCTGTGCCCGCTGCTGCGGCGAAGAACGGGAGCGGACCATCAGCTGCCGCTTCGACTGTCCCCATTTGCTGGAGGCCCGCGAGCGGGACCCGATGTACGCGTTGCCCCGCGACTATCCCAATCAGGACCTCGACACCAGCGAGCAATTCCTGCGCTCGCACGAGTTACTCTTACTAACGATGGTGGGCATGGTCTTTATGTCAGCCGAGGACGCGATGGCGGTGGATCTGGAACTGCGCGAAGCGCTGGCGGCGTTGATCGACAAGCGAAGGGGGAAGCCCGAAGGCGTGCTGAGCCAGGCGGCCTCGACGCTGACGGTGATGTTTGAAACCCGGCTGGAGGAGTTCAGCAAGCGCGCGTTGGCCGAAGACACAGCCTTCACCGGCCAGGACGTCTTGCGGCTACTAGCCTTCCTGCAACGGGAGGAGATGCAGTACAACAATCAGCGGCCCAAGAGCCGGGCGTATGTGGATTGGCTACGAGCCTGGGTGACGGCGATGGTCAGCCAGACTACAGAAGCCGGAAGTTGACTTCTACGTAAGCCGAAACCGCGACGGCGCGGCCGTCTTTGAGACCAGGACGGAAGCGCCACTTCATGACGGCTTCAAGAGCTTTTTCATCGAGACCTAAGCCCAGCGGACGCACGACGCGCAGGTCGCGGGGGTTGCCCTTTTCGTCGACGATCACTGAGAGCAGCACCGTGCCTTGGAACTTCGCTTTGCGGGCTTCTTCGGAGTATTCAGGTTCCACTTTGAGGATCACAGCGGGTGCCGATACTCCACCGCCGATCTTGTAAGCGCCGCCGCCGGTGTTTCCGCCGTTGCCGGCTCCATAACCCGGGCCACCGCCCGACCCAACGCCGCCGCCGGGTCCGGAGCCGATGCCACCACCCGAGCCACCGCCATTCGAAGGCAGAGTGACGCCGGAAAGCGGATTGCCGAGCATGGGCAGATTTACTTGGGGTAGCGCCGCATCGGGCTGGATGATCAGCGTGGGCTCCATCACTAGTTTGGGCTTGGGGTTATTTACCACCACCATAGGCGGAGTGAACTGACGAGGGGCAATCTTAGGCAGTTTGCCTTTGCTGGCCGGAGTGGGAGACCGATCACCACCACCACCACCGCCGCCCATGGTGCTCTTCTTTTGAGGAGCCGGCTTGTAGGCGGTAAGGTCTGGTGCGATCAAGGCTACCGAATCCTTCGCCAATTTCTGCATGACGGGGCTGGTACCGAGGATCACCAAAGCGGTGATCACCAGGATGTGGAGGCCAATCGACACGAATCGGGACCGTCCGACGTTTTCCGAACCACTCCAGATGTCTTTTACCGCAATCGGCTTAGAGGTAACTTCGAGCGGCGGCAGTTCGGGAGGGTTAATGGTCTCTTTCAGATTGCGAATGAAGCCGGTGAGCCACGGTTCTGCGGGCCGACCGCCCAGCGCTGCGGCGAGCTGGTCTTCGAGGGCCACAGGCCGCGAACCGGCGATTGCCGCCGAGTCAGTTTCGTTTTGCGAGCTCGCAATACCGGGCATTCGTAATACCGTCCTAGCTAAACTGACGCCTGAAGAGCTGTCCTGGTTGCAAAACCATTGTCGACTCAGACATTTTGCCTAGCCCTCAACGGATTCGCCCACCATTATTATCACATGGATCACTCGTTTCATTCCCGATCAAGAATCCTAGCAATGGCGGCGTGCCACTAAATGATCCTGGGCCGGATAGGACCCAAATGGAATCCTGAAGATCGTTTAACATGTATACTCAGTGGGAAGTGCGGGACTCAGCCGTCTCGGTGGCTTGGTTCGCAAGCAGAAGGAGATACCGCAGATGCGTGTGCATTTGATCAATCCGAGCGATGTATCGTTCGGGATCGGCGTCATTACGCCCCGTTGGCTTTTTGTGTTAGCAGCGGCTACACCAAGGATTTACGGCGATCCCGTAATCGTTGATGAGACGCTGGAGAGTTTGATCCCTGAGAGCATCGAGCCCGGCGACATTGTGGGCATTGGGATCCACACGGGCAACGCGCTACGGGGCTTTGAAGTAGGCAAACTGGCTCGGGCCCGCGGCGCGTGGGTCATTTATGGCGGCGTCCATTCCACGCTCTACCCGGAAGAAGCTGAAACTTTGGGCATGGGCCACTGTGTGGTGAGTGGCGATGGCGATATTGTCTGGCGCAAGGTGATTGAGGATTGCGTAGCGGGCAAGATGGAGAAGCGCTACGACGGCGGACGCGTTAGTGGCGACGGGTTCGTCCCGGCGCGCTGGGATCTGCTGCCTGCGGGCAGTTACATGTGGGCTTCCGTACAAACGGTGCGTGGCTGCCCCAAGCATTGCTCGTTCTGCTCGGTGTGGCGCACGGATGGCCAGAAGCCGCGCCAACGCGAGGTGGATAAGGTCATCTCCGAGATCATTGACCTGCGCCGGGCGGGCTACCGCTTTATCGCTTTGGCTGACGACAATTTCTATCCGGTTACCTTGACGGACATCTCGCTCGCCGAAAAGCAAGGCAACGCGCCACGCGTCGCCGAACTGAAGGGCTTGCGCGCCGAACGTTTTGAACTAATGGCGGCTTTGGCGCAACTGCCTTCCGACATGGTCTTCTTCACGCAGATTACGATGGAAGCGGCCGAGGATCCGGAATTTCTGGACGCGATGCGCGAGGCCCGGATCAAGGGCGCGCTGGTCGGCGTCGAAAGTGTTACCGCCGAAGGTCTCAAGGCCATTTTCAAAGATTTCAACGAGAGTGGACCAGGTTTGGCGGCCCAGTTGCAAACCTTTAAGAAGCATGGCGTCCACGTTTTGGGCTCCTTTATCTTCGGCCTGCCGACTGACCGGCCGGATAGCTTTGCCGCCACCGCCGCCATGGCCAAGGAAGCGGACATCACGTTTGCGCAATTCGTCATGATGACGCCGTTCCCGGGCACCGTGGACTTCGAGCGTTGGGAGAAGCGGCTGGGCGACGACGTCGAGAAGGTGGATGGTGTGCCGATCACGCGCTACTGGCTGATTCCCGCCGAAAAGCGCCCCAAAATGTTCACGCCGCACCCGACGATGCCTTCGGATGAAATTCGCGAGCGCACGCAAGGCGTTTGGGATTCCTTCTACAGCCTGCCCGAGATCTGGAAGCGGTCCCATTGCGTGAAGTCGTTAAAATCAAGGGTGGCGTTTGTCCTGATTTCGAAGCTTTACCGGCAGATGTACGCCAATACTGGTATTTCCACCGATAGCGCGCGGCGGAAGTCTGCGAACCGCTGGGCCCGGATGATGGTGAAGCCAGCCCGGTTGCTATTTGTCGCGAAGCCGATGCCGGAACTCGAGAAGCCGAAACGGGCAGGTTCGCCGCTTCAGGTTTTGCAGTAGTAGCTTTAGTGCAAAAGAGAACGGGCGCTGGTCTTCGGACCTGCGCCCGTTTTGCATTACTGACGGGTCCAGCCGTGGGAGGTGTGTGTGGCGGCGTGGGCGGTGGCTTCTTTGAGGAGGGGTTGGGGGAGGGGGGTGGCCTTTGGGGGGTGAGA
>JAYVUQ010000077.1:0-5011 GCA_043787785.1 Bryobacteraceae bacterium | reverse complement strand
GAGGGTACCTTGCCGCCTGGGGCGCGTCCCGACCTAAGTGTCGACGGGACGATCGAACTGGAGAAGCTTTCAGACGTATTGTATGTGGGCCGTCCGGTTTTCGGGCAGCAGAATTCCACCGTCGGGATGTTTAAGATGACCGCCGACGGGAAAGAAGCCAACCGGGTGCAGGTGCAATTTGGCCGCAGTTCGGTGAATCAGATTGAAATCGTAAAGGGTCTCAATGTGGGCGATAAGGTGATCTTATCGGACATGTCGAATTGGGACGCGCATCAAAGAATTCGATTGAATTGAGGGAGAGGGAACATGAGCGAAGCATTGATCAAACTGGATGGCGTAACGAAGGTTTTTCTGACGGATGAAGTGGAGACGCACGCCTTGGCGGGCATTCATTTGGAGATTCAGAAAGGTGAGTATTTGTCGATTGGCGGGCCTTCGGGTTGTGGCAAATCGACCTTGTTGGCCATCCTGGGCCTGCTGGATACGCCGTCCGATGGGAGTTATACGCTAAACTCGCGGACGGTGCAGAGCCTGAAGATGAGCGAGCGGGCGCGCATCCGGAATCGCGAGATCGGTTTCATCTTTCAGGCCTTCAACCTAATTGGAGATTTGACGGTGTATGAGAATGTAGAATTGCCACTTACGTATCGCGGCATGGGCTCGGCGGAGCGCAAGAAACGGGTTCATGAAGCATTGGAACGGGTGGGTATGTCGCACCGGGTGAAGCACTATCCGTCGCAGCTTTCGGGCGGCCAGCAGCAGCGCGTGGCCGTAGCGCGCGCTTTGGGTGGCGAGCCGTCGATTCTACTGGCTGACGAACCGACGGGTAACCTGGACTCGCAGAACGGCGAGGCGGTGATGGACCTGCTGCGCGACCTGCATCGGCAAGGTGCCACCATCTGTATGGTGACCCACGATCCGCGTTATGAGACCTATGCCGACCGGACGATCCGGCTATTTGACGGGCGGATTGTCGAGGAGAGCGCGCCGCAGCGATTGGCGGCGCATTAGCGAGATCTGGGCGTCGTATACTGGTGTGGGTAGCAGGCGACACGAAATGACCCATGCAGAGCGAATGGACCAATTTGAGAAAGAACTAGTAGCCCTTCGACTTGAGGGAGAACGGTTGCGTAACGACTTGACTCGCAACATGAACGCCCTGACGTTGAAGGTGGATATCGTAGCGAGTGAACTCAAAGAAGGCCAGCAACAGCTGAAGGAGGGCCAGCAGGAACTCAACGCGAGCCTGAAGCAATTGACGGGAACCGTGGAGATCCTGGCCATTTTCATCAAAGAGGTCGCATCCTTGCAGATCGATCAGGATGGCCGCATTCGACGTCTCGAAAGTCAGCGCCCGCCCAACGCTTAAAAAACACGCCAATGCACTGGCACCAGTGATAAACTAGCGGGCGCAATGCGCAAACGAATTCTGCAACTCAGCATCACCCTGGCGATGGCCACGGCTGCTTTAGTGGGCTATAGCCGCTATTCGACGAAACAAACGATGACCCTGGCCGCGACTCATCTGGTGAATTCTCTTACCGATGAGCAGAAGGCCAAGGCCGTCGTGAAGATGGACAAGGAAGAGCTCTCCTTCTGGCATTACGTGCCGACGGAGAACCTGATGACGACCGCCAAACGAGGCCGCGTGGGGCTGACGATTGCGGAGATGACCGCGCCGCAACGCCATCTGCTGCATGCGTTACTGAGTTCGGCGCTGAGCCAACGTGGCTATAACAAGGCCGTCAACATCATGAGCCTCGACGACATTCTCCGGATTCAGGAAAAAGACACCACGGGACGCCGCAACTCCGACAAGTACTTTCTGACGCTCTTCGGCGAGCCGAGCGAAACGTCACCTTGGGCGATGCGATTTGAAGGGCATCACATTAGCTTGCACTTCACGGTGGTGAAGGGGCAGATTGCGGCGAGCCCGACGTTTATGGGCACCAACCCGGCGGAGGTTCGCGATGGACCGCGCAAGGGTTTGCGGGTATTGGGCATTGAGGAAGAGATGGGCCGGGATCTTTATAAATCGATGACGGCGGAGCAAAAGAAGGTCGCGCTGGTAGATGTGAAAGCTTACAATGACATTCTCACCGAGGCCAGCCGCAAGGCCGCCATCAAGGGCACGCCTTCTGGATTGCTGGCGTCGAAGATGAACTCGAAGCAGAAGGCCATGTTGCAGACTTTGCTCGAAGAGTACGCCAATAACCTTCCGGAAGACTTGGCCGCGTTGCGTTTGCAACAAATTAAGGCGGCGGGGAACAATGTGCGCTTTGCCTGGGCGGGCGAAGCGGAGCGCGGGCAACCGCACTACTATCGCGTGCAGGCTGACGCCTTTCTGGTAGAGTACGACAACGTGCAAAACGGAGCCAACCATGTACACAGCGTGTGGCGCGACATGAAGAGCGATTTTGCCGAGGACCTCTTGTCCCAGCACTATCAGGCCAGAGAGCACGTCGTCGCTGCCAATTTCCGTCGTTAAACTAGGCGGCCCTACCGGGCTCGTGCTAGCTTTTAAGAGGGCCCCATCGATGGGGCCCATTCCTATCAGAGACGCATGTCGGTTCAAATCTTCTTACACGGTAAACTGCTGGGCATCGAGCCCTTCCTTTTCGGAAGCGGCGCGAGAGCTGAGGTTCTGTTGGGGCGCTCACGCTGGGTGACGCTGCTGACGGAGGTATTGCCGCGCGCTTTGCTGCGCCAATTGAGCTTGTCGCCGTTGCTTTTGGGCACCGTGGGCGGCGGAGAATTCCTGGTGGTGCTGCCTTCTGAGATGCGCGAGGCGGCCGGCGAATTCCTGGCCAAAGCCGCAGATGAGATCGGCACGATGTCGGCGGGCGACCTGAAGCTGATCTGGACCTCGACCGAAAACCTGGGCGATTGGAGCCTGGTGCGCCGGCGATTGACCGATGGGATGACGGCGCGTCGGGGCGCTCCTGGTTTACCTGGGGAAAATGCCTTTGCCGCCTTCGATGCCGAACCGCTTGAAGCGGCGCAGGAGGAATTTGCGGCGCTCGAAGCGGGTCTGCGGGAAGCGACGGCTGTTTCGTGGTCCGCCGCCCAGCCCGGTCATGTGCGGGCGGGTCATGCTAGAGCCGGTAGCGAGGGTGATTTCAGTTGGAGCCTGCAAGGTGCCGCGCCTCCGGAAGGCCTGATGCTGGCCCTGCACACGGCCGACCTGCCGACTCGCACGCGCCTGGGTGTCCTGCGCGGCGATGTCGACAACTTCGGCGCTCGCTTGCGCCGCATCGACACGGTGGACGAGCACATCCGCATTTCGCATCTCTACAAGGATTTTTTCGCTAGCGAACTGCAGGTGCTGATCGCTTCCCTGCCCGATCTTTCGAGCCGGGTGACGATTCTGCATTCGGGCGGCGACGACTTTGCCGTTTACGGAGCGTGGGATTCGCTGATCATTCTGGCGCGCGAAATACAGCGGGTGTTTGGACTGCTGGCGCAGCATCACTTGCATGATCTAGTGGGCGCCGAAGCCAAGTCGATTACGATGGCGCTGGTGGTGGGACCGCCGGGGCAGGCTAATCTGGCGGGGCTGTATGAAGAGTCCAGCCGGAAGCTGGAGTTGGCCAAGACGGGCTCGAACGATAGCTTTTATCTGTTTGGGCGCAGTATCGAGTGGAAGCAGCTGGCCGACGCGGAAGAGTTACAGAAGCAACTGACGCGGCTGGTAGATGAATTTGATTGTTCACCGCAGTTTTTGCACGACTTGCGGGGCTTTTACCGTGAAGGAACGAATTCGGCCACGCGGCGGCGAGCGGTGCGGTTTGACCGACCGTGGCGCTTTCACCGGCGCTTGCAACAGGTGCTCGAGCCGCCCCAATTGGGACGCCGCCGGGAACGAGATTTTGAACGCCTCTGCCAAGGGGTGATCGCCGAATTTATCGGCAAGCAGGCTGGCCAAACGCGCTTGCGCCCCACCGGGCGCGTGGCGCTGGAATGGGCGCAGTTGAGCCTGCAAGCCAACAAGTAATCTGACGAAGGACGAGAAAACATGGCTGAAGAAGTCGAAAATCCAATCCCCGAGCCAGTCGCCCCGGAACCGGCGCCTGTCGTGCCCGAGGCGCCCATAGTCGCCCAGCCAGCAGCAGCAACCGAAGCAGCGGTCTCCGCCGAATCGGAAGCGGCGGCCAAGCCAACGGTGGACACCAGCAAGCTGATCGAGCACCAGCAACGCAGCCGCGGACCGCGCCCCGAGGGCGGCAGCGCGCTTCGCCCCGACGGCCGACGCCAGGAACGAACCGCGCGCGCCGACCCGGCCCGCGAGGGCGGGGGCAATCGTGGCCCCGCTGGTGGCGCTGGCGGACCTGGCGGCGCTGGCGGACCTGGCGGTAATCGTGGACCTGGTGGTGATCGCGGCCCACGCCCTGACGGCCGAGGGCCTGGTGGTGATCGTGGACCTCGCCGCGATGATCGTGCCGGCGGCGGAGACCGTGGCGGTGATCGCCGTGGCGGCCCGTCCGAAGGCATCGAGCTCGAAAAGCTGATCGCCGATTCGCTCTACCTCGATAACCAAGCCCACAACGTGGTCGTACGGCTCGGCCTGATGGACTCTGGCACCAAGAGCCAACTGCGCCGCCTATACAACGCCGTCCGGCGGGCGACGCGGGCCCCGGAAACCGAACGCCAGCATGAGTTCGTCATGCTGCGCGCGCGCCTCGCTTACACCATCGCGCGCCACTCGCTGCGTAGCCTCGACACTATCGAGCGCCTGCTGCTGCAGGTGACCCGCAAGAACGACGTGAAGGGCTATGAGCGCTTCCGTGATCTGTTTGAAGCCATCGTGGCCTACAACGAGTAGTCAGAAAGAATCGACATGAGTTCTCATACCGCGCAAACTGAATTGAAGTTCCTGGGCAAGCTGCTCTTGGACGCTGAACTGCACTGTGAAACCGGCCTGCACATTGGGGCCGGCAAGGGTTCGCTCGAAATCGGCGGCGCCGATAACCCGGTGGTAAAAGACGCTTTCGGCCGTCCGTACGTGCCGGGC
>JAYVUQ010000076.1:0-2154 GCA_043787785.1 Bryobacteraceae bacterium | reverse complement strand
GATCTTCGCGCTGCTACATCGCGCCTGGGGACTGAAGGCCATTACTTTGCTGGCCGGCGTGCTGATCATCTCCTCGGTGGCGATCCTGCTCTCGCACATGATCTGGCGGGGTGCCAATTTCTTTGTCGCTTTGCCGCTGGCCTTGATGGCCGTGGGCGTCTCCTCAATTCACTATCTGGCCCGGCCGCACGTGTTTACGCTTTTCCTGCTGCCGATTTGCCTTTGGATACTTGATCGAGACCGTCAGGCACTGGGCAGGTTGCAGGCACCGGGTAAGTTGGTTTGGCTGTTGATTCCCATCGCCGTCATCTGGACGAATCTGCATGGCGGCTACATGGCGCTAATCGCTTGCCTGGGTCTGCTGTTACTGGCCACGGCGTTAGAGTGCGCGCCGGATTGGCTGGGCGGGCAAACGCCGGCCGCACTGCCCACGCTTTATCGCTACGCCTTGCTCACGGCGGGCTGCGGAGCGGCTACTTTCATCAACCCCTTCGGCTACCGGTTGCACCTGCACATTGCGAACTATTTGCAATCGGACTTTATTCACGAAGTAGTGCAGGAGTTCCAATCGCCCAGCTTCCGCGGCGAGAGTATGCGGCAGTTTGAGCTGTTTCTCTTTCTCGGGCTCGTGGCGGTGGGCGTGGCGCTGCTGCGGCCGGCGGGGGCGCGCGGGCGCGACTTCGCCGCTATGCTGTGGGTTACTTATTGGGCCCACCAATCGCTTACCTCGGTGCGCCACGCCACTATCTATGTGCTGGTAGCGGCGCCTTTCGTCGCGACGGTCTTCAGCGACTGGATTGCGGTATGGGTGGCCAGGCAGCCGCGTAAATCTGTGGCCGCCATTCTGGCTAAACTTGGCAACGACCTGGCGCCCAAGTTCCGTCATGTCAGCGTCTGGGCGGTATTGTTTTTGGCCCTCCTGCCCTTTGTCGACACGACGCGCATGAAGTGGCCGGTGGATTTCCCCAAAGAGAAATTCCCGTTGGCGCTGCTGCATCAGCATAAGCAGTTGCTCATTGAGCGCCGGGTGCTGACGACCGACCAGTGGGGAGACTATCTCATTTACCAGTCCTATCCGCAACAACGGGTGTTTATCGATGGGCGCAGCGATTTTTATGGGGCGAAGCTGGGGCGCGAATACATGCGTCTTTTCGGCGGCGATCTGGACTGGGAAACTATTTTGAACCAGTACCGGTTTGACGCGGTGCTCGCGCCCCGCGAGTGGCCGTTAGTGGCTTTGTTGAAGCTCCATCCCGGTTGGCAACTGATTGGCGAAGACCGCAAAGTCAAAGAAAATCAAGCGTTTCTCTTCGTCCGGAAGGTGCCGCTCGATACCAAGCTGGCGTCCCTAACGCTCAAGCCGGCTCCCACGCTGGCTTCCGGCATCCCCCATGCCCGGCGGGAGGACTGATTTTGCCCCCGCGCCTAATGAAAGATTTCCGTACCGCCGAAGGAATAGAAGAACGAGTTGGGGTCCGGCTAGGGGTCCGCTTCGCTGATGACAGTTATTCCTCAAGTTTCGCTTTGTCTGGTGTTGGGTCTGGCGGCCACGGTCGAAGATCTGTGGCGGCGTCAGGTCTCCAACTGGATTCCCATCGCGGCGCTGGTGGGCGGCGTGGCCATCAACTGGGCCGAACATGGCTGGTGGGGCGGCTTGATGGCGCTGGCGGGAGCGGTGGGCGGGTTCGCTGTGTTTCTGGTCTTTTATCTTTTGGGCGGTATGGGCGGCGGCGACGTGAAGTTGATGGCCGGCTTCGGCGCCATCCTGGGGCCTTCGCTCCTGTTGTGGGCCGCGCTGTGGACGGCCGCGGCCGGCGGTTTATTTGCGTTGGTGGCGATCGGATTTTACCGATTGCGCCGCTGGTGGCTCAAGAGGCCGGCCGTGGCCGGCGAAGATTCAATTCCCTATGCGCCCGCGATTACGGTGGGCGCTTGGCTGGCTTTGTTGTCGCGTTAGTTATGCGGGTAGAGGAGTTAAGTTATGGATCGTAGATTTATGACCGTCCTGGGGGTGAGCTTGCTGTTCGCCCTGGTGGTGTCCACTGTCTTTTACACGATCACCAACCGGAGTTCGGGTCCAGTTAAGCAGGCGCAGGCCAGCGATACCAAGGATCTCGTGGTGACCACGAAGCCGCTGTCGGTGGGAACGACCAT
>JAYVUQ010000075.1:0-3980 GCA_043787785.1 Bryobacteraceae bacterium | reverse complement strand
GCCGAAAAACTTTTCAACGATGCTCGCCGGCGCGGCCAAACCGCGGCGCTGCTGAATCAGGAACGGCCGAATATCTTCACCCAATCAGTCACCAATATTGGCCCTGGCGAGCGCGTGCGCATCGTTATCCAATATGTCGAAACGGTGAAGTATGAGGATGGCCACTATGAGTGGGTGTTCCCAATGGTGGTCGGTCCGCGCTATATTCCGTCGTCCGTCCCCAACCCCCACGACTTACAGCCCCACCGCACGTCCCAAGGCACCCGCGCCGGCCACGACATCAACGTCCGCGTCAGTGTCGATGCCGGCTTGCCTCTGCGCGAGCTCACCTCGGCCACGCACGCGGTGGACACCCTGCGAGGCGACGCTTCGCACGCCCTGGTCTCGCTCAAGAATCAGCAATCGATTCCCAACCAGGATTTTATCCTGCGCTACGCCGTCGCCGGCGACCGCATCGACGATGCCGTCCTCACCCATCACAATGGCCGCGATGGCTTCTTCACCCTCATCCTGCAACCGCCGGCCCGCGTCCAGCCCGCCGAAGTAATGCCCAAGGAGATCGTCTTTGTCATTGATACTTCCGGCTCCATGATGGGCTTTCCTCTCGAAAAGATAAAAGAAGTGATGCGTTTCACCTTCGATGGCCTCCATCCGCGAGACCGTTTCAACGTCATCACTTTCAGTGGCGACCAGCACATTCTTTTCCCCGCGCCAGTCCCCGCCACGCCCGATAACATCACCGCCGCTTGGGAATTCGTGCGCCATCGCCAAGGCTCCGGTGGCACGGAAATGCTGCCCGCCATTCGCACCGCTCTCAAAGACTCAGGCTCGAGGGACCATGTCCACGTCGTCTGCTTCATGACCGATGGCGAAGTCGGCAATGACCTCGAAATTCTCGCCGAAATTCAGCGCCACCCCGCCGCCCGCGTCTTCGCCTTCGGCATCGGCAGTTCCACCAATCGCTTCCTACTCGACGGCATGGCCCGCTATGGCCGCGGCGAGGTGGAGTATGTCGGTCTCAGCAGTGAAGCCTCGGCCGCCGCCAAGCGATTTTATGAGCGCGTACGAACTCCGCTCCTCACCGATGTCAGCTTTGAAGTAAGTGGTATCGAAGTTACAGAAACTTACCCCAAGCGCCTTCCGGACGTCTTCAGCGCCAAGCCAGTGGTCGTCGTCGGGCGTTACAGTAAGTCCGGCCGCGGCATCGTTCGTGTGCGCGGTCAAGCGGCCGGCAAAGCCTGGTCACGCGAAATCGCTGTCGACTTTCCCGCGCAGGAAAGCAAGCACGATGTGCTTGCCTCGCTCTGGGCTCGCCGTAAGATCGACGACCTCATGAATCGTGACTTATTGGGCGTGCAGCGCGGTTCGCTCGATGGCGAAAGCAAGGAGGTCATTACGCGGCTCGGCTTGCACTATAAGTTGATGACGCAGTATACGTCCTTCATCGCCGTCGAAGATCGCATCGTCAATGAAGGCGGCCAACCGCGCCGCGTCGAGGTTCCGGTGGAGATGCCCGCCGGCGTTAGTTACGACGGTATCGAGGCCAAAAAATCGATGGTCGCGGGCAGCATGGTTCGCGCCATGTCCATGCCTATGGCTGGCGCCGAAAGCGCCGCCCCGGCTAGCTTCCGCCAGGAAAAGGAAGTCGATACCATCGCCCTGCATGACCAAGCTCCCAATCTCAATAAGCTCGACTCGGCGCTGCAAACCATGGGTCCCGGTAAGACAGTAAAGGTGGAGATCTGGTTGACGTCCACCAGCCCGGCCTTGCTTACTAAGTTGAAGCAACTGGGCTTCGTCTTAGTCAACTCCGAAAACGGCCAAAGGCTCATCGGCACCTTACCCAGCGCCCAACTCCCCGCCATCGCTCAAATCGAGGAGGTCCGCCTCATCAAACAGCTCGGCTAACAAAACCTCGAAAGTCCTCTCCAGCCGCGAACGCAGTGAGCGGGCCATTCGGGACCCGTTCACCTCCGTTCGCGGCTGCACCGAACATCGGCCAATCAGCCGGGAACGAAGGTGACCGGGTTCAACCACTATCTTGCTTTCCGCCCTCGATGCAATGCCAATGCCCCGCCAGCAAACCGCTCGTACGTAACTTCCATAAAACCTGCCGTCTTCATCAGCTCCGCTAACTCCGGCGCACCGGGAAACTTACTCACCGAAGCCGGCAAGTAAGTGTAAGCGTCCCGCGCCCCCGTAATCCACCCGGCCACCACCGGCAATACACGGTGAAAGTAAAATTCATATCCTGCCCTCAAGATGGGATTGGGCATCGTCGAGAACTCCAGGATCGCTAGCGTCCCGCCCGGCTTCAGCACTCGCCCTACCTCGCGCAAGCCCGCCTCGTAATTCGCCAGATTCCGAAAACCAAAAGCCACCGTCACCAAATCGAACGCCCCGCTCGCCAGCGGCAAATTCAACGCGTCCGCTTCAAACACGGGCGAAAGGCCCTTCTGCAGAGCGTGTTGCAGCATCGGATGGCAAAAGTCAGAGCCGATCACCTGCGCCGGACCCTGTCGCCGCAGTGCCAGCCCCAGGTCCCCGGTGCCACAACAAAGGTCCAGCACCCGAGCCTCCGGATTGCGCAGGATCGGCTCCAACCGCTGGGCCGTTACGCGCCGCCACCAACGGTCCAGGCTGAATGACGTCAGCCGGTTTACCGTGTCGTAACGGCCCGCCACCCGCCCAAACATATCCTGCACCCACCGCGACACCTCGCGCTCATCGGAGATCTCCAGTGGCCGGCTGCCTGCCGTCTTCATAGTGAAGCTTCGATGGCCGCCCGGATCGCGTCGTCCGGCACATTCGACCGGATGACCGTCTCGCCAATCTTCGTCGGCAACACGAAATGCACCCGGCCGCCGATCGTCTTCTTGTCGCTTACCAGCCTGGCCATCAGCGCCTCGGACGTGATGCCCTCCAAACTTGGAATCGCGCCGTAGCTCTCAATCGCTTCGATAATCCGCGTCCCGGTCTCCGGCTCCAGCGTCGATAGCCGCACCGCCAAATGCGTCGCCGCGCGCATCCCAAACGCCACCGCTTCGCCGTGCAACAGCAAGCGATAGCGCGTCTCGGCTTCGAGCGCGTGCCCAATCGTATGGCCGAAATTCAGAATCCGCCGCAAGTCGCCCTCTTTCTCATCCGCCGACACCACTTCACACTTGATGCGTATACTCTCCGCAATGGCTTGATCAAAATAAGCAGGCTCTTGGGCCAAAATCTTCAGGGGGTGCTGCTCCATCATCTCGAACAGTTCCGCGCTGCGAATCACGCCGTGCTTCAGCACCTCGTATAAGCCTGCCCGCACCTCGCGCACCGGCAGTGTGCCCAACACCTCGGGATCGATGACTACGGCCAACGGCTGGTGAAACGACCCCACCAGATTCTTCCCCCCCACCAGGTTCACACCCGTCTTGCCGCCCACCGCCGCGTCGACTTGCGCCAGCAGCGTCGTCGGTACCTGAATCACCGGAATGCCCCGCATGAACACGGCCGCCGCGAAGCCCGCCACGTCGGTGACAATGCCGCCGCCAAAGCCAATCACCACCGAGGAGCGGTCGCCCCCCGCGCCCAACATTTGGTCCGCCAGCGCTTCCACTTCAGACAGTCGCTTGCTAGCCTCTCCTCCAGGAAAGTGCAGGATCTTCACTCGATCGCCAAACGCGTCGAGAACCGGCGTCAGCCTTTTGCCATGCATCTCCCACACGGTCGCTTCAGTCACAATGAAAACCCGATGCGCCTTAGCGGGAATTAATTCCGCCAGCTTTTGTTCAATGCTGCCACGTTCCACCACGACTGGATAACGTACTTGCGATGTTTCTACAAAAAATTCTCGAATCACCTTCCCATTGTGACATTGTGCGCATAAACTACTGTCCATGCTTTGTGGTTCTGTACGTAGGAACCCTGAGAAGAAAGAGAGAAGAGAGTAGATATGATTTCAGACTTCAAAGCCTTCATCCTGAAAGGTAACGTTA
>JAYVUQ010000074.1:0-3650 GCA_043787785.1 Bryobacteraceae bacterium | reverse complement strand
TGTGGAGCCGGCGGCCATGAAATCACCACCACGCGCCGGCTTGCTATCATGTCCCCACATGCGGACCACCCTCGATATCGACGACGACGTCCTGGCCCTCGCCAAGGATCTCGCCAATGCCCAACGTCAATCCCTGGGCCACGTCATCAGTGACTTGGCCCGCACCGCCCTTTCCGAACCTACCCGTGCCGCCTTAGAGCGCATGAAAGCAGAAGCGAAGGTCACTGAAGATGCGCCGGACCAGCCTGAGTAGCTTCCTCCTCATGCTGGCTGCCTGCGCCCCGCGCACGATCCCCACTCCCGCCACGCCCTATGCCCCCAAGCCTCTCCCCGGATCTTACTTGGATCTCGAACGAGGCTGGCGGCTCCGTGTCATCGCTCCCCTCGTCAAAGGCGGCGGCTTCCACGTGAAGACCGAGGCAATCAGCGAACACGGCAACACCCTCACGCTCAAGGCCAGCCTGGACTTCGAGGGCTACGAGACCGCCTACTACGACATCCTTACCCAGGCCCAAATCCGCTTCACCCAGGCCGAGGCCACTCGCGACGGCAAACCCTCGCCGCAACTGAAGCCCGTCCACCCCATCTTCCAAAATCAAAAGGGCATGACCGTCGCCCGGATTGTGTACTTGAAGCGCGGCTCCGACACGGTCCATGACATGGCGATCCTCGCCGCGCACGACCTTCGCGTGCTTGACGAAGCGACGATCCGGTTACAGAATTCCCCAACTGCGGCCTGCGGCAAAACCCGCCGCGTGGCTTGCGAATGGGTACCGGCCGGCATTGCGGTCAGGGCCGAAATACAAAAGTCCGGTGCTTGGCTCCCCGCGCGCTAATTCAGCTTGCCCCGCCCGCGTGGGATTGGCGATAGTGGAAGGGATGGACGCGGGCGGCCGATGGCGGAAATTCTTTACCTCACCGAACTACTGGGGCTCAAGGTCTTTGACCTTAAGGGGCACCTGCTGGGTCGCGTGCGCGATGCGGCCATTGTTCCGCTGATTGATCCGCAACGGGTAGATCGCTTTCTGATTGGCGGCAACGGCACCAGTTGGCTCACCGTCCGGCACGACCAGATTCAGCGTATCTTGTTGACCGGAATCCAGTTACGCGATGAGGTGCTTACCCCGTATCACAACGACGAGTACATGCTGCGCCTGGTGCGCGACCTGCTGGATCAGCAAATCATCGATGCCCAGGGCCGCAAGGTGGTGCGGGTCACGGACGTCACCTTCACCATTGCCGAACACCCAGACGGCGCGGAGCTGAGGGTGCTCGAGGTCGACGTCGGCCTGCGTAGTGTCCTGCGCCGGCTGGCCCAAGGCGTCTTGCCGCGCGACTGGATCCGCTGGCTGCAAGCGCCGATCGCGCCGCAGAGCATCAGTTGGCAGTTCTGCAACATCGTTGAGCCAGACCCGCAGCGCCGGTTGCGCCTGAACATCACCAACGACTTCCTCGAGAAGATGCACCCGGCCGACATCGCTGACATCGTCGAAGAGTTGGGCCCGGAAGACCGGGAAGCCATCATTGCGTCCCTGGACGAAGAGGTGGCCGCCGAGGCCCTTAGCGAAGTGGACCCCGACATGCAGGCCAGTATCCTCGAGGCCCTCGAAACCGAAAAGGCCGCCGACATCATGGACGAGATGGACCCAGGCGAGGCCGCCGATGTCCTCGCCGAGATCGAAGACGAACGCGCCGACGAGATTATGCACGAAATGGAGGCCGAAGAAGAGGTGAATGAACTACTGGAGTTTGCCGACGATAGCGCCGGCCGCCTCATGTCCACCGAATTTGTCGAGCTCGCCGACGATGCGACGGTGGCGGTGGCGGTCCGCCTTTTGAAGGACAACCCAGAGAGCATCGAGGCCCTGCAAGCGATCTATCTGCACGCGGCTGGAAAATTGACTGCCACCGTGCCCCTGGCCCGTTTGTTACTGGCCCAAGGCGACACGCCGCTAATGAAATTGGCCGCGGAGAATTCCACGCGCGTCAAAGTGGACGCCAAGCAAAGCCGCGTCGTCGAGCTATTCGATAAATACAACTTACTGGAGCTGCCCGTAGTAGATCAACAAGACCGCATGGTGGGTCTCATTACCGCCGACGACGTCATCACCCTGCTGAGAGATAAGTAACTTGTTCCGTAGATTCAAATATCATATCGCCGTCTTCTTTTCCGTCATTGGACCCGGCTTTATCACGGCGGTCGTCGATAACGACGCCGGGGGCATTTACACTTACTCGCAAGCCGGAGCCAAGTACGGCTACCTCCCGCTCTGGACCCTGCTGCCTATCATGGTATTACTCATCGTGACGCAGGAGATGTGTTCCCGCATGGGTGCCGTAACGGGTAAGGGCCTTTCCGATCTGATCCGCGAAGAGTTCGGTCTGCGCACTACGTTCTTTATGATGGCCGTTCTGGTAGTTGCCAACCTGATGAATGTCATGGCCAATTTCGCCGGCATCGCCAGTTCGCTTGAGTTATTCCACATTAGCCGCTACTTCTCGGTTCCCTTAGGCGCCATTATTGTCTGGCTGCTGGTCGTCAAAGGCACTTACGCGCGAGTGGAGAAGGTCTTTCTCTTCGCCACCGTGCTTTATATCTCCTATATCGTGGCCGGGATTCTGGTGAAGCCTGATTGGAAGCAGGCAGCTTTCTATAGCGTGAAGCCAGAAATCATGTTTGAGTACGGCTATCTGACGATGCTCATCGGCATGGTGGGCACATCGGTGGCGCCGTGGATGCAGTTCTACTTGCAGGCGGCCATCGTCGAAAAAGGCGTGGGGGCCAAGGAATACGCCGAGTCCCGCATTGAAGTCATCGTGGGTTGCGTGGTGATGACGGTGATCGCGTTTTTCATCATCGTGGCTTGCGCCGGTGCTATTGGCAGCGTCGCACCGCGCGACATCAAAGATGCCGCCGACGCCGCTGAAGGCTTGAAGCCCTTTGGCACTTACGCTTACCTCATGTTCGCGGCGGGCCTCTTCAACGCCTCGCTCTTTGCCGCGTGTATCTTGCCCTTATCCACGGCTTACACCGTGTGCGAAGGCCTGGGCTTTGAAAGCGGCGTGAATTTCGGCTTTCGCGAAGCCCCCATCTTCTACTGGCTCTTCACCTTACTTATCGTTGTGGGGGGCGGCGTCGTGTTGCTGCCAGCCTTCCCGCTCGTCAAGGCGATCTTACTCTCCCAGGTCCTCAATGGCATTCTGCTGCCCTTGGTTCTCGTGTTCATGATCTTACTGGTAAACAAGCGCCGCCTGATGCGCGAGTGGACCAACAACGCCACTTACAATGTCGTCGCCTGGACCGCCGTCGTCGTCATGATCGGCCTCACCCTCGCCCTGCTCGGCATCAGCGTCAAGCAACTGGGGGTGTAAGCGAAGCCGGGTGTTTCATAACCTTTCACTCCGCCTGCCCTACCGCTGACGCGGCGGGATGGTGTCCATGCTCGTCACTGAACGCTTGGCGTTCGATTTTCGCCCTCATCGGTGCCACCAACCCGGCGGGGTGGCCCGCTCTGTCGAAAACACTCCATTCGTGGCCTGTAGGGCCCGCTTACTGCGTGCGCGGCTCGAGGGAGACTCGGACCCTAGTGCTGCGACCGCTTAATTGGTACCGCAGTGGACATCCTCTTGGCGCGCTTCTACCAGATGAA
>JAYVUQ010000073.1:0-11578 GCA_043787785.1 Bryobacteraceae bacterium | reverse complement strand
TGTTGTACGCGTGGCGAATGACGCCCAAAATGTCAATACTATTGCGATATTTGGTTTTCAGATACGCGTAGCCAAACAACATGCCACCCAAATGGGCCACGTGCGAGACGCCAGAGCTTGAACCGGCGAAGGACATCATGAAGGCCACCGCTCCGGAGATGAGCACCAGGTACTTGGCTTTGATGGGAAAGAAGTAGATGTAGACCGGACGGTCGGGGAAAAGGATGCCGAAGGCCATCAGCAAGCCGTAGATCGCGCCCGAGGCACCAATCGTCGTCGACATCATATTGCCAAACAGGGCATTGGCCG
Source organism: Bryobacteraceae bacterium (assembly GCA_043787785.1). Lineage (GTDB taxonomy): Bacteria > Acidobacteriota > Terriglobia > Bryobacterales > Bryobacteraceae > JALHNI01. The sequence continues at coordinate 11,269 of JAYVUQ010000073.1, read as the reverse complement.
CTATCACGCACAGCGCCGCGCCCACGCCGCATAGAAAATAGAATTGCAGAAAGCGCCGCGTGCCCCAGGTGATCTCGAGGTCTTTACCGAACATCCAGAGCGTGAGCATGTTGAAGATGATGTGGCCGAAGTCGGCGTGCAGGAACAGGTAGGTTACCGGCTGCCAGATGAAGAACCACTTCACGACGAAAAGCGGCTGCAAGGGAAGTAGTTGGAAAAAGCCTTGTGCAATCTCGAACCGGCCGCAGAAGAACGACAGCACAAACATCGCCGCATTCACGATAATCAGCCATCTCACCCCGGGCGGCGTGTAGAAAGGCGAATAACTATCAACGGAACGGCTGTAGTTGGGCATGTGAAGGCGAGAACCGCTAGAAGACCCCTCCCCTAAAGAGTATCACCAACCGTGATTCGCCTAGTCAGTTTGTTCAAGCGGGCGGGAAAATTGGCGTGCATGCCATACCACCGGAGCCTGCGCCTGGTCGTCGAGGCGAAGCACGCGCCGCGCCGCTCCTTCGGGTGCCACTTTGGCGCACTCCGCAGACAGTAGCGCACAAGCACTGGTGAACGCCAGATAGGTCTGCCAGTGCGACAGAACTCCCTCGGTGAGAAAGAAGGGCTGAGCGAGCTTTAAGTCGTAGGCAAAACGCCAGACGGCCAAAGCGAAACAGCCCAGTGCGCCCATCCGCAAGACGTAGGACGCCCAACGAGCCAGGTCCGGCACGAAAGTCCCGGCCCAAACCAGCGCTTGATCCACGCGCGGCATTGCCTCCGCGTCCCATTCGGTCCACCGCATGAAATTCACGGGCTTTAATTTAAGCGTTACTTTAATCGTCATCGTTTTTAGGCCACGTTTTACGAGCCTGCCTACGGTTGTAGATCGGGAGGGTACGGCTAGAACTTTATTATCACCTATACAAAAAGAAAACAGCCAGCCCAAATCAGGCTGGCCGTTTTTTTTTACTTGTTACCAGCAGCCTCGAAATTACTTTCGAGGTGCCACCACTTTCGGCGTGGCCAGATAGCCGACAATCTGGTCTTTCTTCACTTCCATCACCACCATTTCATAGGGTTGGCGGGCCTTAGACGTGTAGAACTGCACCGGTTCGCTAACGCCTTTGTCCTTCTTTTCCACCCGTTTGTCATCGGCGGTGATCTCTACCGTGTACTTGTTACGCTTGTTGTCGGTCTTCTTCAACTGCACCAGGACATCGCCAATTTTCTGGGGAGCCTTGGTCTTGCCGAGGTTGAACTCAAAGTAGTTACGTTCTCCCAGCGCCTTCAAAGCCTGCAATTCCGAGCCATTGGTGGCGATCAAACCGCTTTGCACGCCCAGGTCGCCCTGCGTCGCTTTTAAGCTGTTGATGGTCTTATCCAACTCCGATTTGGTGCTCTTCACTTCGTCCTTCACCGCCACCACATCGGTCTTCACTTCGCCGATCTTGGCGCTGGCTTCGGTGCTAACGCGCTCGGTTTCCTTCTTCACCTTGTCGAATTCCTCAGCGACAATCGCCTTTTGCTTCGACACTTCGACGTTGATGGCCTTCGACAAATACTCGGCGCGGGCCACGGCCTGTTCTTTAGCCTGTCCGACGGCCATCGCCGCTTGCCGTTGCGCAGTTTCCAACTGCCCTTGCAACGTTTCCTGGTTCCGGCGGCTCGCTTGGGCCGATTGCGAAGAAGCGATCTTCAGCGCTTCAACGTCTTCCTGATAGCTTTTCTCGACTTGGAGCACCTTCGTGTTCAGCTTATCCGCCTGCACGAATTGATAAATCAGGCCTCCAAACAATGCCACCACCGCTCCGATCAAAATCGGTTGCATCACGCTCTTGCGCTGTTGCGGTTGTCCGTAATTGGGTTCTGGGCTCATGAATATCGTCTCTCTTTCTCTCTGTCGGAAACGCCCTTTCGGGCAATTGGGTATTTTAGCATCGGCGATTTTCGGATCGCTCTTTGCCTTGCGCTAGACATGACGCGGATGGGGGGACTCAGGTTGCGAAGTTTACTTGTGACGGAGTTCAATCCAATTTGAAATGTAGAAAATTGATACAGTTACGGCTCAAACTTCGCAGCCGCCCAGTACCCGGCTCGTGTTCTCACCTCTACCCGGGGACGCTTCACACTCACCTGAAGCTTATGCCAACCACCTTCTTGCCGGGTTTCCGCGAGGGGTGAGTAGCTCAGTAAGTACTGGCTATGCAGTTCCTCTCCCAGCCGCTGCACGGCTTCTTCCAACCCCTTCGAATTGACGAATGAGTACTCTTTGCCGCCCGTGTACTTCGTATAAGCCTCTTGTGGATTCGCCACAAACACGGCCTTTACCGCCGTGAAGATCTCTTTAAAAACCGGCGTGTAGTTCCCATACCCGCCAGCCATGCCATTTTGCATCGCCGTGGTGGGCGTGTCCAGGCCGCCCGGCGACGACATGCGCGTGCCCACGGGAAAGGGGTCGGAGCGGGGAACTGGCGCCCGCGCCGTCAACTGATTCACCCAGCGCGACATGTTCACCGGATAAACGATCACATTCTCAAATTCGAGCTTGTACAGCGTGTCCTTCACCCGGCCCTCGCTGCCGCGGTCCTGCGTTTCGCTGATCAGCATCACCACCCGGCGGCGAGCCTTATCCGTCCGGCCTAACATCCGCGCCGCTTCCATCACTGCGTCGTTCAAGCGCGATGTGTTGCTGCCCGGCCGTAGTTTGCCCAGCGCATCTTTTACCTTGGCGAAGTCATTGGTAAAGCCTTGCAGCAGTTGCAGGCGATGGTCAAAGGCGAGCACCGCTACTTCGCCCTGTTCGCCAGTCACCACCGGCTCAATCATGCCGCCGATACGCGCAATTGTCGGCAGAACTTTTTCGGCCTGCGCACTATTCTGGATCACGATCACCATCGAGATCGGGATGTAGCTTACGTCCACCTTAAGCTTCTGCGGCTTGTCGTTGTCGAAGAGTTCAAAATCGGCCGCCGTCAGGCCGGAGACGAAATTGCCATTGCGGTCCAGCACGGTGGTCGGGGCGATTACCTCCGACGTTCCCACCCGGATAATCGTGTCGCCGGTTCCGGGTAAGGGGGTCGCCTGCTGCGCGGCCAAGGGGGCCGCGCCAGCCAGAGTGAGGGCAAAGTCGCGTCGTTTCACGTAGTCTTCCTTTGGTAATCGCCGTTCTTGCCACCGGTCTTAGTCAAGAGGTACACATCCTGGATTTCGATGCCTTTGTCCAGCGCCTTCGTCATGTCGTAGACAGTTAAAGCGGCTATCGCCGCCGCGGTCAGCGCCTCCATCTCGACGCCCGTACCGGCCGTGGTCCGCGCTTCGGCCACAATCTCCACGCCGCCCGGCTGCAACGTGATCTCGATACTGACGTGGCTCAAGGGCAACGGGTGACACATGGGAATCAAATCCGCCGTCTTTTTTGCCGCCATAATTCCCGCGATGCGGGCCGTCTCCAGCGGATTGCCCTTCGGGTTCTGCGGTAAGGCCGCCAACACGGCCGCATTCATCCGCACCGTGGCATGCGCCCGCGCCGTCCTCACCGTATCGACTTTGCCGGATACGTCCACCATCCGAGCCTGGCCTTTTTCGTCGTAATGGGAAAGATTGCTCATGGTTCCTTACTGCATCAGCACGCGAATCAAGTCGCCCGCCTCATACTCTTCGCGCTCCGGATCCGATACCGTGAAGCAGTTCGCCCGCGCCACGGCCGCTACATCGCCAGAACCCTTCCACCCCACCGGCATCACTGTCCGCCCATCGGCCGACAGCGTCGCCGGCAGCACTCGCGTCAGCCCCGCCTTTTGCCGCAAGGGCCCGGCCAAAGACGAAGTAAGCAACGGCAGCATCGGAGTCACTTCTCCCGATAGCAATTCAATGGCCGCGCGCGCGAAGAACTCAAACGTCACCATGGTCGATGTCGGATTGCCCGGCAGGCCAAAGAAATACTTCTCGCCGCACTGGCCAAACACTAAGGGCTGGCCGGGCTGCACCTTCACACGCGTGAAGAAAAACTTTGCTTCCATCTCGGCCAGAATGGTCTCTACCAGGTCGTACTTGCCCGCCGACACGCCGCCCGAAATCAGCAGCAAATCCGCTTCGAGCCCCTGCTGCAACAACTCCCGCGTGCTCTGGGCCGTATCGTGCGCCGGCGTCAGCAAGATCGGTTCACCGCCCGCTCGCCGCACTTGCACCGCGAGCGAATAGGCGTTTGAATTGCGCACCTGATCCGGTCGCGGCTTCGCGTCAATGGCCACCAACTCATCGCCCGTAGCCAGAATCGCCACCCGCGGCTGTACAAACACGGGCACTTTCGCCACGCCGATGGTCGCCAGTTGCGCCACCTGCGCGTAGCTCAATCGCTGGCCCGTATGCAGCACCCGCTGCCCCGCCGCCGCTTCTGTGCCTTGCAGGTTATAGTTTGCCCCCGCCTGCGGCGCGGCTGCAAAGACCACCCATTCCCCATCGCGCTGCACATGCTCCACCATCACCACCTGGTCAGCGCCTGCTGGCATCGGCGCGCCCGTCATGATCTCCACCGTCTCACCCGGCCCCACCCGGCCCGTGTAGCTCTCCCCGGCGCGCACCTCACCCACGCGCCGCAAACGCCCGGGCACATCGCTAGACCGTACGGCGAAGCCATCGCGTACCGACCGGGCCGTGGGCGGGTAATCCCGGTCCGCCGCCAAATCCAATCCCAGCACCCGTCCTGCGGCTTCTAACAACGGCACCCGCTCCACCTCTGGCACCCGCACCGGTATCGTTTCGAGGACACAACCACGAGCTTCAGTAAACGTTGGGACCTTCAATTGTACTCCGCCTCCATTATCCCGTACGCGAGCCCACCACGCCAGTTGTGAAATCTCTCCCAGCAACTGGAGGCACTTCGCGACACTACCGTTCCAGAATCCGGCAATCTGAACGGGCCCTAAATCTTATGTTCCTGTGTATCGAGTCAATGGACAGTCAATTGACTCTGCCCAACACCGGCGGCCTTAGTGTCTTCACTCCCCAGCCCAGTGCCGTAGACTAAAGACCGGCATGCTCCACCGACTCACCCTCGTCCAACTTCGCGAAGAACTATCCACCGGCCGTGTGTCGCCCCTCGAAGTCGTCGACGACTATCTTGCCCGCATCGAAGCCGTCAACCCCAAAATCAACGCCTTCGTCGCCGTCCTTGCCGAACGCGCCCGCCACCGCGCGCAACTCCCGCTCTCCGGCCCTCTCGCCGGTATCCCCGTCACCATCAAAGACAGCTTCGACATCGCCGGCCAGCCCACTTACTGCGGCAGCCGCTTCCGGCTTGAACACGTCGCCAAAGCCGATGCCACCTGCGTCGCCCGCCTCGAAGCCGCCGGGGCCATCGTCATCGGCAAAACCAATACGCCCGAGTTTCTCGCCAACTACGAATCCGACAATCACATCGTCGGCCGCACCAACAATCCCTGGAATCTCGACGTCACGTCGGGTGGCTCCAGTGGCGGCGAATCGGCGGCCATCGCCGCATTCTGTTCCGCTGGCGGCATGGGGTCCGATGGCGGTGGCTCCGTCCGCTGGCCTGCCCATGCTTGCGGCATCGCCGCGCTCAAACCCACGCCCGGCCGCGTTCCCGCCACTGGCCACGAACCACGCATCGCCCATCCCGGCGGCTTGCTCGGTGTCGCCGGACCCATGGCCCGCAACGCCCGCGACCTCCGCCTCCTCTTCGACGTCGTCTCCGGCTACGACGATCAGGATCCGTTCTCCGTCCCCATCGAACGCCAAGTCGCCAACTTCGCCGGGCTCAAAATTGGCTACGCTGATCGCTTCGGCGTCGTCCCCGTTAGTGCCGACATCGCCGCCGCCGTCAAAGATTGCGCCCGCGCCTGCGAAAAAGCTCTCCACCTTGACGTTGAGCACTGGTCTCCCACCGGCCTGGAGAAATCACCGAACCTCTGGTCCTTTTTCTTTAGCGAACTGCCTGCCGAATTTATGCGCGACACCATCGCCGGCCACGAGGCCGATGCCCACTGGACCGGTACTGAACTCCTCCACCAACTCGAAGGCCGCCCCGCTCCCACCGCCAAGCAAGTGGTGCTCAATCTCGCCGCCCGCGACCGGATGCGCGCCGATCTGCTCTTACAAATGCGACAATACGGGGTGCTGCTTTGGCCCGTCGCCGGCACCACTGCTTTTCCTCACCGCGAACGTCGTTACCCCACCGATGGCAAGGACATCGGACTCTTTCAAGCTATGATGCCCCTCTATCCCGCGAACCTCCTCGGCCTGCCCGCCGTCGTCATCCCCTGGACCCTCGCCTCATCCGGCCTGCCCATCGGCATCCAGCTCATCGGGCGCCCGTGGGAAGAAGAGCTCCTGCTCGATCTCGCCATCCGCCTCGAAGACGCCCGCGGTCCGGTCCCGAGTTTGAGCCTATGAGTTCCGGGCCTATGATCTTAGGACTCCGCACCTCTCAGCTTCACGTCAAGCCCCACAACCTCGCCGCCGTTCGCGACTGGTACATTCGTGCCCTCGGCGTCAAACCCCACTTCGACCAGCCCTTCTACGTCGGCTTTAACCTCGGCGGCTACGAGTTCGGTCTCGTGCCCGACGAATCCGCCTCCTACACTCCCGGCTCCACTTACGTCTACTGGGGCGTGGCCGACCTCGCCGCCGCCCTCACCAACTTCTTGCAGTACGGAGCGCGCGACCTTACCGGGATGGAAGATGTCGGCGGAGGCATTCGCAAAGCCACCATCCAAGACCCCTTCGGCCACCGCTTCGGCCTCATCGAGAACCCCCACTTCCAACCCAGCCTCAAAACCTGACCCCATTCACCACCCAAAGCACTAAACTAAAGACTTGAGCACGCTCTTCTGGTTTTGGCCCTTGGCCGTCGTGGCTACGTTGCCCGTTCTCGGCTGGCTCGTCCAGCAAGCCGGCACCGTTCTTGACCGTTGGCGCTATGCCGCCCCTGGCACCCTCGTGCAAGTGGGCGGACACAAACAACACCTCCACATCACCGGGCCCGTCACCACCACGCCCCTCATCGTCTGCGAATCCGGCCTCGGCGCTTCTTCGCTCAGCTGGTGCTATATCCAGGCCGTGATCGCCGAACAGACCCGCATCGCAGTCTACGATCGCGCCGGCCTCGGCTGGAGCGATCTCGCCACCACGCCCCGCACCGCCCGGCAGGTGAATCATGAACTCTTTGCCATGCTCGATAGCGTTGGGCACCAAGAGCCGGTCATCCTGGTGGGTCATTCCTTCGGCGGGATGTCCATTTTGCTCGCCGCCTGTGACCACCCTGACCGGGTCGCTGGCCTGGTACTGGTAGATCCACTCCATCCCGCCGAATGGTTCCTGCCCGAACTCAACCGGAAGCGCACTCTCGATTACGGAATCTTCGTCGCCAACCGCGCCGCGTTCCTGGCTCGCTGGGGCTTCGTGCGCACCATTCTCCGCACCGTGCTCCTGGGCGGTCGCCGGGTGGCAGCGCAGGTGAATCACCGGGCCGCCGGCACCGCGTCTCCTGCCCTCGAACGGCTGTTGGGGGAAGTGCGCAAGCTGCCACCCGCCATGTGGCCCATCGTGCGCTCCCATTGGTGCCTGCCGAAAAATTTTCTCAGCATGGCCGACCATTTGCGCCAACTGCCCCTCAGTTCTGTTCAGACCGCCAATGCCCTGCGCCCGCTGGCGATACCCGTCATTCTTCTGTCCGCCTCCAACCTCGAACCTGACCGCCTCGCCGCGCACGAAGCCCTGGCCAGCCTGTCTCCTCGCGGCCAGCATCGGGTCGCTAAACGAGCCGGCCATTGGATTCAGCTGGATGAGCCGGAGCTTGTCATCTCGTCAATCCAATCTTTGTGCAAAATGTTTTAGAACCTCTCACTGGTACTGGCCCTCTATTTCTAGTAACCTATACCTGTTAGGACCACTATGCCTCGTAACGAAGACGGTGAATTCGAATTAATCTTGGGCAATAAACAGCTCCTCAGCGTGTTTTTTATTGTCGTGACCCTTTTGGCGGTTTTTTTCGCAATGGGCTTTATCATGGGCCGCAGCGTCAACCCGGCTGCCGAAGCTCGCAAGGTGGACAACTCTCCTTCCGACAAACCCATTATTGTCGACGCCAAGCCCTCCGCTAGCGGCATGGCGAGTGTCACCCGCCCCGTTGAAATCAAGTCCCCCATCCAAGCCGAGGTGAAGACGGCACCGGAAGTAAAGCTTCCCGAGCCCAAGCACGAAGTGAAGTCCAAGGCCGAAATCGCCAAGGAAGCGGAAGCCAAGAAGGCGGAAGACCGCAAGGCCGAACGCGAAAAGGCCGACCGCGAGAAAGAAGCCAAAAAGGCCGAGAAGGAAGCCAAAGCCTTGGCCAAGAAGGCAGAAAAGGCTGAAGCTAAGCGCGAGCCTGTTTCTAGCGGAGCAGGAAAGCCTGGCGCGGGCACCTACCTCCAGGTCGCGGCCGTCGGCAAACCCGAAGCCGACCTAGTCTCCGAAGTCCTGGGCAAGAAAGGTTTCAAAGCCTTCGTCCTTCCCGTCGAAGGCAAGCCCGACCTTTACCGCGTCGTCGTCGGCCCCGTAAAAGCGGGCGGCGACCAATCGAAAACCATGGACGAGCTTAAAGGCGCCGGCTTCAAGCCCTTCCCCCGCAAGCTCTAAGATTCTTGAAATCAACGACTTCCGGCTTCGTTGCGTATACTCCCGCCCAATCGGGTAGCCCGCAAACCGTCCGATCTCCCAGTACCTTCCCGCAACCAGTCCTGGCACACTCAGGGAAGTGCAAGGAGACAACATGGTGAATGAACTAGCGGCTTGGTCGGATCAGTTGGCCGCCGCGGTCGAGATGGCCGGTCGCCATGTGGTGGCCCTACAAAACCCCAGCAGCACCTTCGCCGCTGGAATTTTGTGGCCGCTCAACGAAGGCGCCGTCGTCGTCACTGCCGACCACGCTCTCCACCAACAGGACCTCCGCGCGGTAGTTCTGCCCGATGGCCGCGCTATTGCCGCCACGGTCATCGGACGCGACCCTGGAACGGACATCGCCGTCCTCCGCTTAGCCGAAACCATCATCGCCCCGTCGCTAGCGGTCGGACAACAGGTGTGGAAAGCGGGTCACCTCGCGCTCGCCGTCGGCCGTTCGAATGAGGCCGGCCTCACCGCCTCGATGGGCATCATCTCCGTCGCTGCTGGCTCTTGGCGTACCTGGCGCGGTGGGCAGGTCGATCAGATGCTCCGCCTCGACATGGGCCTCTACCCCGGCGCATCCGGCGGCCTTGTCATCAGTGGCGGGCAGGTGCTCATCGGCATGGCCACGCGCGGCCTTTCCCGCGTCGGCAGCATCGCGCTACCTTTTACCACCCTCACGCGCGTCGTGGAAGCGCTGGTCTCCGGCGGCTGCGTGGTCCGCGGCTACTTGGGCGTGGGTCTGCAACCGATTGCCCTTCCTCAACATCTAAGCCAGCAGAAGTATGCCAATGGCCACATTCTCGTTTCGGTGGAGCTCCAAGGTCCCGCCGAGCAAGCCGGTCTCATGATCGGCGACATTTTGCTGGCCATTGACGGTAAGGTGATCGAAGATACGGGCGGCCTGATGGAGTTTCTGGACTCGGGTTCAGTGGGCCAGGTCCTCTCGCTCGAAATCCTTCGTGGTGGACACTTGCATACTGTCGGCGTAACGGTAGGCGCACGGCCCGGAAAGGATTAGGTTCTCGTGGCAGCCCCTAACTCGACGCGCGTCTGGGTGGCAGCCAGTTCGCCCATCGTCCGCGCCGGACTCACCGCCATTTTGCTAGCCCACGGTGCAATTCAACCGGTTGACCGCTCGAACGACGCCGACGTCCTGCTGATTGACCTCGCCGAAGGCGACACGCCCAAAGAAGTCGATTGGCGCGCCCACCCCACCGTCGTCTTGAGCGACGGCACCCCGGTAGAGTTGCTCCGCATGGGCTACGCCGCCGTGTTACCGAGAGACTCCGGCCCCGCCGAACTCACGGCCGCCGTCATCGCCGCCGCCGCCGGCCTGATCGTCATCGACCGTGCCACTTTCAGCAGCTTGGGAGCCTTCGAAAGAGCCCCCTTCGCCGGCAAACCCATCCAACCGCTTACGCCTCGCGAAATCGAAGTGCTCAGGCTGCTAGCCGACGGCCTAGCCAACAAAGAGATCGCCGGCAAGCTCAACATCTCCGACCACACCGCCAAATTCCACGTCGCCGCAATCCTAGAGAAGTTGAACGCCGCCAGCCGCGCCGAAGCCGTCGCCATCGGCATGCGCACCGGTATGATTTTGCTGTAGACCACTGCGGCCCTCCTTAGTGACAATAGAAGGCACTACGGCATGATTACGGAATCTGAACTACTGGCTCTACTTGGCGACCTGGAGTCGTTCCGCGTCGAGCGGACCGTTTCCACGAAAGACACTGAAAAGTTCAGCGAAGCTGTATGCGCGTTCGCTAACGACTTTGGCCGGCTCGCGACTGCCCGGCTATTTGCGACTTGGAGCCGACGACAAGTCGGGAGCCCCGTCTAGGCTAATTGTGACAGACGAATTGTTGCGCCATCTAGCTGGCCTGACGGCAAATGGCAACATCCTGCCAGCGCCGCCGATGGCCATCCACTAGTTCACCGCGAACGAATCAGAGGAATCGCCTCAAATCGAGCGGCGAACGGCGGCCGCGCGTACCTTTGACTCCCAGCTATGTGCGGGGGCCAGTCTCTCAGATTTGGCGTTAGATCTATTCACAAATACTTATCTCCCCCTCGCGATCGACCCCGAGATCATCGCCGAGAACCACCGCCCAATTGAACATCAGTTAGCCTCGCTAAGATTTTTCGACCTGACTCGAAACTATGCCACTTACGCGGGCCTAATTCTATTTGGCAAAGACCTCGAAAATTGGCTGCCCAACGCATATGTGCAATTTGTCCGCTTTGACGGACCCAGGATGGACAATGATATTTCGACCGAAAAGCAGTTTCACGGGGACTTGCTTTCCGTGGTTCGCGACCTGACCTCCTACGTGAAGCTAATTACTGATCGATGGCCTGTCCGCAGCACGGCGTTGCAGGAGACGATGGTCGCCGACTATCCCGAGTCCGCCATACGAGAGTTCTTGATGAATGCTGTCTTACATCGTTCCGATGAGGCACCGGCGCCGATTCGCTTCTATCAGTACTCGGACCGGATAGAAATTCAAAACCCCGGTTACCTCTATGGTGCGGCACGTCCAGAAAACTTTCCAGCGCAAACCAGTTACCGTAATCCGGTGGTTGCCGAAGCCATGAAAATCCTCGGAGCGGTAAA
>JAYVUQ010000072.1:0-5534 GCA_043787785.1 Bryobacteraceae bacterium | reverse complement strand
TGGCCCGCCTGGCTCGCATCCCGCCGCAACGCCACCCACGCCCGCGACTACGCCTCTCTCCTCGGCAAAAATATCCCCATCCCCACCAACATGCCCCCCACCTCCGCCTCCCTCCCCGCCCCACAAGCCTCCGCCCGCAGTGGTTAAGGCTTCTTAGCCGACGCCATAGGCGGCTCCAGGCAAATATTGCGGGCCACCTCATTGCCCTCGTTGGCCAAACCCGGCGCAAAAACAAGGCAACGGTTCTTCATCCCGTGGCCCATGATCAGGTTATCGATGATGGTATTCCCGGTGGCAGGCGCGCGTCGTTTGGGATCGACAAAAACACCCAGGTAGATGCCACTCTGCAACAAATCCGGCTGTTGAATATCATAAACGCAGGCGACCTTGCCCTGCGTCTCTGGACAACCCGCAGTATTCAAGTTCCGCATCCGATTTTTCTCGATCCGATGGCCACTGCCGATCACAAAGATGCCCCCGAACTTCATCCCTTCCAGTTCGTTGTCGACAATCGAAATCCTCTCGCTCTGCATGTCCGGATTCGAATTATTCATCACAATGCCATAGTGGCCGTAAGGATACTGCGCGGCGGGCTTCGTGTTCACGCAGCGATTGCGCCGGATCTCGCCATCGTGAAAACCATCGAGATCAATGCACTTGCCATTCAACTCTCCAAAGACATTGAGTGCATAGCTCGATTTGTCGACATTGCCCGCCGTATCGATCGCCACCGGCCAGCCCTCATTTTCGACATCCACCTCGGAGGAAGGATAGCCGATAAAGCGCCCCGTATTACTCCAGACACGCACGCGCGTGGCGTGCCCCACCTGGATCGCGTCGCGAGCCGAATGCTGAATGTCGTTTTCGGCAATGCGGCCGTCCTGATTCCGAGGCGACGTGTAGAGCGAATGGGTCCAAATGCCGTTCCCGCGCACCCGCAATAGCTTGCAGTTAGTGACTTCGAAGTTCCTGGTGCCTTCTTCCAGCAGGATGCCGCCCGTCGTGTTGTTCCGCCGTTTGTCGTTCAAACTTCCGCAATCCGCAATCCGGATGCGCCGGATACGCACATTTTGGGAGTGGCTCACCAATACCGGAAAATTAGCCACTTCGCGCATCACCACCGACTCAATCACCAACTCGGTAACGCCCTCGGCAACGATGCCGTTATTGGCATAGTAGCGATGGAAGGGCTGGTTCGACGGCGGCATGCCGATCAACGTCGCCAGCGCGGCCCGATTGCCATCCAGCGTAAAGCCGCGCAGCGAGATGCGCGTTCCACCCTGCACATGAATGAGCGCGCGCCCCACAAACTTGGAACTGGCGCGGAGCAAGGTGCTGGCCGTGCCGCTAATCACCAAATCGCGCGCATCGGCGCTAACCTCCAGCGGCCTAGTGAGTACCGTCGTGCCGGGCGGCAGGTGGATCTCGCCTGTCTGCTGGGAGAAGGCCTCGCGCAATGCCGACTCAGATGCCGCCGGCAATAGCGAAACGCCGGCCAAAGCCAACCACGCCGAGAAACCCGTTATCCTAATCACAATGTCGATTCCTCAGTCTAACGTTGCCCCGGCTGGTGACAGCAAGCCGGGTACCCTGGGCGCTTGCATCATTGGCTTGCTGGGAGAACATACTTCCCAAGCCGCGTCGCTCGAGTTCCGCGCCGAGGACGAGTTCGCCCGAGCCAGAGTAACCGCCGAATCGGTAATTCGGCGCGATCAGGGCGAGACGGTTTTCTTGCGTACGCATGATGAACGGTTGCTGCTCAGTCTTTGTGACGAGTTGTGGTGGTGGAAAGACGGTTTGACACTTGTGAAAGGTGATCCGCGCGAGGTATACGCCAACTACCTCGCCGACGTCGCCGCAGCCTTGCGCAAGGCCGGCGACGGTCATAGCGCCCCTATCTTGCCCGCCATGCGCCGTGGCGATGGACGTGCCCAGTTGGAGTCAATTGAGACGCTGGGGGCAGATGGCCAAACGATGGTGTGGCGCAGTGGCGAATCGGTATCGATCCGGGTGAGAGTGCGCTTTGCCGCCTCCGTGGCAGATCCGGTCGTTGGCATTATGCTGCGCACGCGCATTGGCATGGAGGTCTACGGCACCAATACCCAACTGGAAAACCTGAAGCTCGGGCCGGTGACGGCGGGCGAAACCCGCACCGTGCGTTTCGCCTTTGGTTGCTGGCTTTGCCCCAACGACTACACGATCACCGCCGCCTCCCACGACCCTGACGGCGTCTGGCACGACTGGCTGGAGGACGCCGTCGCCATCCAGGTCATCGACGATCGCTACACGGCCGGCGTCGCCAATCTGCGCGCTCAGGTGACGGCTGAATAATGGCCAAGATCCTCATGGTGGCTAGCGAAGCTCACCCCTTCGCCAAGACCGGCGGCTTGGCCGACGTGGTAGGCGCGCTACCCATCGCCCTCCAGGCCTATGGCGACGAAGCCGCGGTGGTGATGCCGCGTTACCGCTCCATTGCCCGGGAAGAAGCCCAATTGGTGCGCGAGGATATGCGCGTGTCGCTGAATGGCGGCTACTACAGCGTTAATGTCTATCTGAAGTTGCATCGGGGCGTCAAATTCTACTTCATCGATTGCCACGGCTTGTTCGACCGTGACGGCATCTACGGCGACCGGGCCGGCGACTTCGGCGACAACGCCCTGCGCTTCGCCGTCCTCTGCCTCGCCGCTCTCGAGGTTTCCCGCTATCTCTTCCGTACCGACATCTTCCATTGCCACGATTGGCAAGGCGCGCTACTGCCCCTGTACCGGAAATTCTTCTTCGCCGCCGACCCCGCCTTTGCCGGCACCAAGTGCCTCTTCAGCATTCACAACCTCGGCTATCAGGGTTACTTTCCGCAGCGCCAGTTGGCCGAAATTGGCCTCGACGACCGCTTCTGGAATGCCGGCGCGCTCGAGTTTCACGGCGGCGGAAACTTGCTCAAGGCGGGCCTCATCTGGTCGGACTATCTCAGTACCGTCAGCCCCAACTACGCGCGCGAAATTCAAACCGCCGAGTTCGGCTGCGGTATGGAAGGCATCCTCCGCGCCCGCAGCGGGCAGTTGGCCGGCATTCTCAATGGTGTCGACTACGACGATTGGAGCCCGGAAACCGATCGCTTCCTCGCCGCTCCCTATTCGTCCCGCGACCTCGCCGGCAAACTAGTCTGTAAGCGTGACCTGCTCGAGTACTTTGGCTTCCCTCTCGACGAAGTCCATTTGCGGCGGCCCCTGGTAGGTGTCGTCTCCCGCTTCGCCGAGCAAAAGGGTCTCGACTTGGTAGGCGAAATGATCGCCCCGCTTTTGGACGAACAGCTAACGCTGATCGTTCTGGGCTCCGGCGACCCCAAACTTGAAGACATGTTCAACCATTTCTCCTGGGCCCGCCCCGACAAGTTCCGTTGCTGGATTGGCCACAATAACCCGCTCGCCCACCGCATTGAGGCCGGCGCCGACATGTTCCTGATGCCGTCGCGCTACGAGCCCTGCGGCTTAAACCAGATGTATAGCCTGCGCTATGGCACTTTGCCGATTGTGCATGCCACCGGCGGTCTCGATGATACGGTGGACGGCGAAACGGGCTTCAAATTTTGGGGCGCCTACGGGCCACATTTGCTCGAAGCGGTCCGGCATGCGGTAAAAGTGTTTTGGAATGATCCAGAACAGTGGGGCCGCATGGTCCGCACGGCGATGGCTCGCGATTATTCCTGGAACGCGTCCGCTTCAGCTTACTCCGGGCTCTACCGCGCGCTCCTCCAAGCTCCCCCGCCCGCGGCAGACGAGGCAGAATCCTTTCCTCCGCCCGTGGCATCATAGAACAGGAAGGTTTATATGGCAGGTCAAAAGACTTTAGAATTTAACGACGCGACGTTTGATCAAGATGTGCTCAAGTCCGAGGTCCCCGTTTTGGTGGACTTCTGGGCGGAATGGTGCGGCCCTTGCCGCATGATGACCCCCACCATCGATGCCGTCGCCGTAGAGTATGACGGCAAGGTCAAGGTCGGCAAGTTGAATGTTGACTTCAACCAGCAGACGGCCGCCAAATACCAGATTCGCGGCATTCCCGCTTTGCTGGTATTTAAGGGCGGGCAGGTCGTCGACCAGCGCGTGGGTGCGCTCGGCAAGACCGACTTACAGAAACTACTGGACGCACACGTTTCAGCGCCCGTCGCCTAAAGAGATGCAAACCGGGCGGGGCGTCGCCGCCATCCTCCGGGTGACGCCCCGCTCTTCCTTTTTGTCCTGTTGGTGGTAGGGACGGGCAGATTTGAACTGCCGACCTTCCGCTTAGGAGGCGGACGCTCTATCCAGCTGAGCTACGTCCCCACACGCCCTCATTGTACGTGCTATCGTGACCCCGATGCTATTGCTGCCCCTGTTTCTTCTCTCCGCCGATCTTCATTTCACCCCTCATTCCATCGCTACCGACCTGAAGGGCGGCTACCAAGTAGTGGTTGCCGACCTCAACCACGACGGGCGACCCGACCTGATCGCCCTCGCCAGCGGCATGCCCGAACTCGTCTGGTATGAAAACCCCGGCTGGCAACGCCATGTAATCACCAGCGGCATGACCGGGATGATCAACCTCACCGTAGCCGGCAACGCCATCGTCGTGGCCGACCATTTCGCCAACGATCCCTCCAAAAGCGAAGGGCATGTTTATCTCCTCGAACCCGGAGCGGACGCCAACGCCGAATGGAACAAGCGCGAGATCGACCGCATTCCGTCTTCCCACCGCCTTCGCACCATGATGCTCGAAGGCAAGCCCGTCGTCATCAACGCGCCCCTCGCCGACCCGGCCACCAAACCACCCGACTATCGCGGCCACATCCCTCTCGTGCTCTACCGCCCCGGAGTGTGGAAGCGTGAGCCGATCTCCACCGCCGAGGAAGGCGTCATGCACGGGATTTATGTCAGGAAGGACCGGCTCTACACCGCCAGCTTCTTGGGAATTCATACGTACCGCTTTGCGGCCGGCACCTGGCAGCGCAAGGAGATCACCAAAGGCGACCCGGCCCCCTGGCCCAAATCAGGTTCCAGCGACGTGGCCGTCGGACGCCGCTTTTTGGCCGCCATTGAGCCCTGGCACGGCACCCAAGTCGTGGTCTACGAAGGCCAGCGGCGTCAAGTGATCGACACGTCGCTCAAGGAAGGGCATACCCTCGAAGTGGTCGATTTTGATGGAGATGGCAAAGAAGAGATCCTCGCCGGCGACCGTGGCGTGGGCGGTGGGGTCTACGTCTGGCGCTTAGTCTCGAAGCAATGGGTGCGTCAGCAGATGGAAGGCCCCAGCATCCGCGCGAATTCGTGCGCGGCGGCCGATTTGAATGGCGATGGCCGGGTCGATGTGGCGTGTATTGGTGGGGCCACGTCGAATTTGATCTGGTACGAGAATACGCGTCCTTGAGATAATGCCATATGGATGCCGCTCCTTACTTAGTCGAGATCGCTGACGCGCTGGCGGAAGCGAAGCTCGAGGCGATCCTGATCGGCAACGCCGGCGCCGCTCTCCATGGCGCTCCCGTGACAACCGTCGAT
>JAYVUQ010000071.1:0-3819 GCA_043787785.1 Bryobacteraceae bacterium | reverse complement strand
GGCAACCCGTGATCTTTTGCCGCAGGAAGGACGTCGAATTCTTCATGGCCGACCACCAGCGACGGCAAGGGGCCTCCGAACAGCGGGGGCAACTGGCTCTCGACGCCGAAGAGGCCGGGATTATCTGGCAGGTGGAGGTCGATAACGGCGTGCCCGTGCTGGCGGAACGTCTCGGCTCCAGTGCCGTAGGAGACGAAGCGAATGTCGACGTCGGGGCGAAGAGCCTGCAGGCGCTCAGCGATCGACAAGGCAGCGAGGGCGTGGCCGCGTCCGCGTCCGCGGGCGAAGTAGAGCACGGATTTTCTCATCTGGCGATCGCTATGCGGCGGAGTAAGGCGCGAGCGCTGTTTCGAGGGCCCGGCGCGCCGCTTCTTCGGTTTCGCCCGGAGATGCCTTCCAAGCGAATGGCGGGAAGTTGTTTAGTGCCGACTGCACAGCAAAGATAAAGTCGCTATTCTGCGGGAACCAAGAACTGTATTTTTCAAACCATTTCTGAAAGGCAGCAAAATCCAGCTGTTTGGCGAACAGTTGCTGAGCCTTCTTCAAGGTCTCGGCGCGACAAGTGTCATGGATCGCCAGCAGGACCTCATTGAGGCGCGCGGCGGTCAACTGGAGACCCATGAAGGGGGCTTCGCCCAACTGATCGGGTTCGACAAAATGATCTAGCGTGGGATCCAGGACGGACTCCATAAGCCGCATGAGTTGCTCCACCTCCAGGCCGGGGTAACGGACTCTCTTATTCCCGAGGTTGAGGCCCGCGGCATCATCGAAGCCCGGGTAGGCGACCTCGATCGCCGGTAGGCCCATGAACGCCAGCTCAAAATTGATGCCGCGGTCGCATTTGGTGATGGCTAGATCGGCGGCGGCCATCATCGCGCCATAGCCGTCGGAAGGGTAGGAGCGTCCAGCGTGGGTTTGCGCGGCCTGGTCCCAAAGGAGACGCTTGCCCTGGAAGGGTTGGTGGATGGCCGTGAGATCGTCGCTCCAAGTGCGGCGCGCGAGCTTGGTTTCATCCAGGTGATCGAAGGCGTCCTTGAGCCTTTGGTACAAGGGCGCAGCCAGTTCGGTACGATCGCCTGGATGAATGAACACGGCAACGATGAGCTCGTTTTCGGGCAGATTGACAGACCGCCGGGCTTCCCGCCTGGCCTCCTGTCGTGGCTTCTGCACGGTCATCATACCGAAGTGAAAAGCTCGCTGGTAATCGCACAGTTCCGGTCGCCAAAGCGGAAGGGGACGCAAGATGGGCCCGGTTGCGGAAATGGGGAAATCACTTAATTCGCGGTCACCGCGATCGGGTAGGTTGGGAGCCAGGAAAATGGTCAACCAGAGATCATTCAGCAGCCGCTCACGCTGATGCCAGCGATGCTGATCCAGATTGGCGGTGATCAAAACACACGGACAAGGCAGGATTCCGGCGAGTTCAGCGACTTCAAACTCCTCGTGAGCCACAATCAGCTGCGGGGTGTATCCCGGCAAATGCTGCCAAATTTTAGGAAAGTTCTCGCGTACCGCGAACAGGCTGGGACGATCCGGCAACTCGAGGTCGATCACCTGATCGTTCTGGCGCAAGGCTTGGAGCGTCTTCGCCCCGGGTCCGTAGGAGGCGAACTGAATTTCGACGTCCGGGCAGAGTTTGATTAGCTCCTCCGAGATCGCCAAGCCCTCCAGCGCCCTGGCGCGGGAGCCTTGGACGAAGTAGAGAATCTTCTTTACCGCGGCGATGGCAGTTTTGGCGGGAAGGGCGGGAGGCACGGCAGCGCGCTGGTATTCCGCGGCCAAGACCTTGCGGGAAGCGAGCAATGGCCATTCCAGTTGCGCGCCGTCTTTTGGGCCGTCGGCTTCCAGCGGGGCAAAGAAGGGAAATTCTCCCCGCGGCAGCCAGTCATGGCATCGGAGTTCAACGTCCAGTGGCTTAACGCCAGGCACAAAACCATCCCAGCGACAGCCCTCGCTATGGGCGTTAAACACAAACATGACCTGTTTGCCGACCACCACTTCGCACCGGCTGACGCCCCTGGTTTGGCAGTGAATTTGAATGCCTTCCCCGGAAGTGGCCACGTGCAAGTCGACCGAAACCTCGTGTAAGCCCCGGCCCCACAGAAGCTTCGAGAAGGCGAAGTCGTATAGACGCTGGTCGCCCTTGAACAGGTCGTCTTCGGTCATGAAATAGCGGAAGTCCGGCGTAACGCCGAAGTCCTCGAGGACATCGCCCTGGAAGCGGCCGGCGCGCAGGCTTTGGCGCACGGAGAATTGCAAATTCGTGCCGTCAGGAAGCTGGGGGAACGTCCAACCATCTTCAGTGGTCTTGCCCTGCACATGAGAATCGTAGGACCAGACATTGGCCCCGCCGCCGCCAGTGCTGCCGTCAACGCCAATGACGGGGCCAATGCGGTGATCCTGAAAGCCTGCGGCGAAAATATCGGTGGCGCTGTAGCAGAGGGCGTCGGTAATCAGCGCCACGCGGCCATAGTAGCGGTGACCCAGATGATTGGCGTCTTCCTCGGTAGTCAAGCGGGCGGGACGGGAGTAAATGGAGCCGGTATTGGTTTCGAGCCCGAAGGTGCCTAAGCGTTCCGCCTCCTCCGGGTTTTGGCGCACCAAATGGTGCAGCAGCGGAGTGTTCAGGAATTGAAACGATGCCGGCGTGACGGGCCCGGGGGTGAACATCTGGAGCAGCCGCTCACCGGAGGGAATATTACCACCGCGATTGCCGCGCACGTCGAGAATCAGGGCCAGGGGCGCCCTCCGCCGCAACTCTTCGACCAGTTCGGCGAACTGATTGACAAAGCTATCCGTCTCTTCGGTGAACGAACGGATGCGGATGATACCGACGGGGACGGGGTGAGCGGCAGTGGGATGCGGCAGAAACAGCACCTGATAGGCGACCTTTTCAATTGGCAGCAGATCCCAGGCGAGCCAGCCCTGTACTTCGGGAGACGGAAGGTCGAACAACAGGCGGCGCAGGTCATCCCGATCCTGGGTACGGCGAACGGACCAATCGAAAACCAATTCCGATTTTGCGGGGGCCTGGGAGCCAGCCGGCGGTTCGAAGCGGATGGTGGCGGTAGGGGCATCGGGCGGAATCAATTGGGACAGAGACCGGATAGTGAGGGTGTCCATCGCCCGGGCGAAACAAGCGTGCCGGTTGGCGCCGTTCTCGCGTAGCGCCAACTGGTGGACCACCATTTTGATAGGCATGCCATTCCAGTGCGTGATCCTGGCTCCAGGCTCGAACCCGAGGGCTTTGAGTTCCGCGGCGAGATGCCGGGCGACGTGGGTGACCAGAAAACGGGGGCGGGGATTCAGCCAGCCGGGGGACGGTTGAAAGTCATAGCCGGCGCCGGTCAGAAACGGGAGGAAGGCTACCGAGGAGCGGTAGGGTTCGGGTAGGCGATAGGTGGTGTGCGGATCATGCAGTTCACGAAAGATGGCCAGCATGGCCTGATTGAAGTCCGCAGCGGGCATCGGCAGATTTCTTTCGAGCGCCTGGAGCGCTTCGACGGGATTAGCGCCATAACGAGTCCGCTTGAAGGACAAATGAACGTAGAGGCCGGCGAGGATGCGAGAGACGCCATCGAGCCATAGCCTGGGGTCCGGTTTCGGTTCGCCCTTCTTGCGCGGGGCGGGCTTGGCCGTCAGTTCGTGGAAGGCCTCTAAGGAAATGAATTCCTGCCCTTCGCGCTCGATTTTTAGCCGCTTGCGAAGCCGAAGCACGTGTGCGCGGACATCGGTGATCGGTGGCATTTGCGCAATCCTACCATGTGATAAACTTGCGCGTCAGTCAGCAAATTATTGCGAGGAGAAACACCATGTCTG
>JAYVUQ010000070.1:0-3529 GCA_043787785.1 Bryobacteraceae bacterium | reverse complement strand
AGCCGGCGATAGCGCGGCTGCGCGGCCAGATTCTCCCATTCGTTGGGGTCCGCACGCCGGTCGTATAGCTCCTCGCCGCCATCCTGATAGCGCGTATAGCGCCAGCGCTCGTCGCGCACGGAGTGATTGCCTTCCAGATAAGTGGATAGCGTGGGCGGCCGCTTGGCTTTGGCGCTTTTGAGCAGCGGCGCCAGGCTTAGCCCTTCCAGGTCAGGCCGCTGGGGTAACTTACACAAGTCCACTAAAGTGGGGTAAATGTCGAGTAAGTTCACTGGTTGGGGTCGAGTCACTCCTGGCTCCGCAATACCCGCTCCGGCCCAGATCATGGGGATATGCGTCGAACGCTCCCACAGAGTGCTCTTATGCCAGTGTTGCTTCTCTCCTAAGTGCCAGCCATTGTCCGACCAAAAGACAATCGTTGTGTTCTTGCGATAAGCGCTCGCGTCGAGAGCGGCGAGCATTTGCCCGATCATCGCGTCGGCGAAAGAGATACTCGCTAAATAGGCCCTGACGGCGTCTTTCCATTTATTTTCCCGCACAATGCGTTCGTGTTCGTCGCGACGAAATGCCGCCATCTCCTGGGCGGCCTTCGGTAGGTCAGCTAAGTCGTCGGCCTTGATCGGCGGCAGCGTGATCTTGTCGACGGGATAGAGATCAAAGTAACTCTGTGGGGCAAACATCGGGATGTGTGGATGGAAGAGTCCAATCGCCAGGAAAAATGGTTTCTCATGTCGACGCCGCAAAAACTGCTGGCCAAAGTTGATGGCCCGCATATCCCCGTACTCGCGCTCCGGCTTGCTCAGCACGCCCCAGTCGAATTCGCCTTGAAAATTCGTGATGCCATTAAAAGGATGCCCCGGTGGGTTCGGTACTTTCTTTACCCACGGATAATAATCCAGCCGTCGATACCAGTTGTCGTCGAATTCCTGTAACTGAAATTCATCCCACTGATCCGGTGGATTGTGGCCCACCACGTGGTGATAGACCTTCCCCGCGCCGGCCACATGGTAACCATTGGCTTTAAAAAACTGCGGGATTGTGACCGCTTTGGGAAGCACCGGACGCCACCATTGTTCGTTGTTGTAAATACCCGTCGTGGAGGGCCGCAAGCCAGTAAAAAGCGCCGTTCGCGAAGGATTGCACAGCGGGGATGCGCAGTGGGCGTTCGAGAACAGCACTCCGCGTTGCGCCAGGCGATCCAGGTTCGGCGTCTTCACACCCGGATAGCCTCGCAGGCAGCCAATCCAATCATTCAGGTCGTCTACGGAAAGAAATAGCACGTTGGGCCGCGGATCGGCGGCCCGCGCTGACGCGGCAACGGAAGTGGCCAGAAAATGACGGCGAGTGATCATCGTCTAAGAGGATATCGCTTAAGCCGGCCTGCCTGTGGGCGGGCGCCGGCTGGGGCCCTGATAGGGGCAACGGCGCTCCCAGGCGGGCCAATCCATGCGCACGCCAAGGCCTGGCGTCGACGGCGCAGTCACTCGACCCTCCTTCTGCCGCGGATAACTGCCATAAGTAAGTTCGGTGAAAATACCATCGTGTACCGCATCCCATTCCTGCATCAGAAAATTGCGGCAGGAATTCATCGCGTGCAGCGACGCGACATGCGCCACCGGGCCATACCACATATGCGGCGATATCTCGGCCCCCTCAACATCACCCAGTTCGGCAATGCGCCGCAATTCGCTGATGCCGCCGCAATGAATCACGTCCGGCTGCAGAATGCGCGCACCCTGGTGTTCGAGCAAAGTGCGAAACTCGTGACGGCTTACCAGCCCTTCGCCTGTCGCGATGGGCACCGGGCTCTGCGCCGCCACCTCGCCCAGCGCCTTCGAGTTCTCCCGCCAGGTAGGCTCTTCCAAAAACAGCACCCGGTAGGGCGCCAAGGCCCGGCCTAGCTCAATGGCCGTGCGGACGTTGAAGGTTTCGGCCAACTCCAGGGCAATGTCAAAATCCGGCCCGGCTGCTTCGCGGACGGCCTTCACTTCGGCAATGGTGCGTTCCAGGCGCTGCCATTCACTGCCGCCGCGAAAGACGATCCACTTCACCGCCGTCCAGCCCGTGGCCTTGGTGCGCCGGGCCAGGTCACCCAAAGCGGCTGGCGTGCGCGGCTCCAGGTCCTGGCTCCAATGGCTATAGTAAACGCGCAGCGGTTTAGCTTGTGCCCCACCCAACAAACGCCAAATGGGTACGCCCAGGCGCTGGGCTTCAATGTCCCACAAGGCAATGTCGAGCGCGGCCAGCGCCGTATTCATCACCGAGCCATCCCGCCAACGGGAAAGTGTGTAGTACGCGCGATTCCAGTGGTCCTCCACGCCCGCCGGGTCCTGGCCAAGGAAGTAGGGCTCCAGCCACCGGATGGCCTGTTCCACAATGTCGATTCGCCCCGGCAGCGAGCCCTCGCCAACCCCAATGATTCCGGCCTCGGTAACCACTTCCAGAAAGAGTAAGTCGCGCTTGGAAAGCGTGAACTTGCGCATCCGGAAGCTACTGATCCTGGTTGGCGCGGGGGCGGCAAATGCTCTGGCAAGGGGAGTCACGGCTAGAAGATCACGTCGGCGCATCAGCCGACTATAGCGTTTCTTTGGCGGCGAATGAGCGTGACAATTGCCAGGGTGGCGAGCAAAGGCACCAGGCTCGCGGTCACCAGGATGGGCGTAAAGGAATAGCGGTCGGCCACCATGCCCGTGAAGTAGGTGGCCAGAATGGTACCGATGCCGGCCCCCGTGCCGCTCAGCCCACTCACTGTCGCCACCGTGTTGGTGGGGTAAAGATCCCCAGGCAAGGTCAAAACGATCGTCGAAAAGCCGGCATAGGCCAAGGTCGAAACCGCAAAGCAACTCACCATCACGAAGAAGGAATTGGTGAAGGCCGCCCCGGCCAGCGTGGCCATGCCGAGTCCGCAGATAATCGCCACCAAGCGTCTTGATGCCAGAGTATCCCAACCACGCGCAATCAAGTAACTAGAAAAGCCTCCTCCAGCGAAATTGCCAATATCAGCGGCCAGAAACGGCACCCAAAAAGCGAGTAAGCTCTGGTCAGGCTGATAACCCTTTGAGACCAAGTAGATCGCAAACCAATCGGTGATAAAGAACCATACGGGGTCAGTCAGCGATTTGGCGATGACGATGCCCCAAGTCTGGGGCAGTCGCAGTAACTGGGAGTAAGGCAGGGTCACACTGTTTGTGGCCGGGGCCGCACGATTGGCGAGAATATCGGCCCGTTCCTCTTCCGAAAGCCGAGGGTGTGTCTCGGGCGGATGATACAGCCAGCGGAAGACGGGAATCCACAGCAAACCCAGCAGCCCGGTAAATACGAACGCTGGCCGCCAATCGTGAAATAGATGATAAATGGAGTAGACCAGCACGGGCGCGATAGCGCCGCCCAGGGCGGAGCCGCTATCGAAGATGGCCACGGCCCAGCCGCTCTCCCGCCTCGTAAACCATTCGGCCACTGTCTTGGCGGCACCGGGCCAGTTGGCTGATTCTCCAGCACCCAGGCAAAAGCGGCAAATGGCGAGGCTGCC
>JAYVUQ010000069.1:0-2044 GCA_043787785.1 Bryobacteraceae bacterium | reverse complement strand
GGCTGTCTGGGCATCCAACACCACCATGGCTACTTGCACCTCGGGAACTTTCGGCTTGCCCTTATACATCCGCTCAACGGCCTTGTCCACTTCCACAAGGCCCACGCGAACGGCTTCGGCGGCTTCGCGCTGGAGGTCGAGATCGAGCGTAGTATAAAGACGGTAGGCGCCTTCCTGGAAGTCACGGTCCTGGAACTTATCCTGCAGCGTATCGTTCACCAGATCGACAAAGTAGGGCGCATCGTTGGTTTCGGTGGAACCGCGCGAGACCATCATCGGGGCGGCCTTGGCACTATTCATTTGGGCTTCCGTGATCTTGTGGTTGTCGCGCATCAGACCGAGTACGACGTTGCGACGGGCCTGCGCACGATCCGGCCAGCGGATGGGGTTGCGGTAGCTGGGCAACTGAATCACCCCCGCCAGCGTCGCCGACTCTTCCAGCGTCAAACTGTGTACATCTTTGCCGAAGAAAGCCTGCGAGGCCTCGCCAAAGCCATGAATATCGAAACTTCCGCGCCGGCCCAGCGGCACATAGTTCGCATAGTACTCGAAGATCTCCTCCTTAGTGAGTTTCTGCTCGAGGTGAATGGTAATCAGCGTCTCGGCAGCCTTGCGGGTGTAACTCTTTTCGAGGGTGAGCCAGAGACCGCGGGCGAGTTGCATGGTGAGCGTCGAGGCGCCAAAGGCCTTGCGGCCCGTGGAGATGTCCATGTAGGCGGACTTCAGAATACGCAGCGGGTCGAAGCCGGCATGCTCAAAGAAACGTTTGTCCTCTACCGAGGTGACCGCATCGACGAGGTGCTTCGGCAGGTCCGCAAACTTCACCAGGCGGCGCTTCTGGCGGTTCTTGTCGAAGAGGTTCGTGATCAGTTCCGGTTCCAGCGAGTAACGGGTGCGCTCGGTGTTGTCGCGCAGCGAAATGATTTGGGCAATCTTGCCATCCCGGATCTTGACGACCCCGGGCTCGTCCTTATCGAAATACGACTCGGAACCGGGAAAGATTTCGATGGCATCTTCGCGAAGGTTATACCAACCGATCGTGTTGTTGCGGGAGGTGGTGTAGCCACAACGCGCCAGACGGTCGGCCAGTTCCTGCAGCGTCGCCGTCTCACCGACATTCACTACCGCGGGAGCGGCGAAGATACGTGAAGTTTTGGCGAAAGGCCCGACGGCCAGCTTTTCGTCGATCAGGCGAGCGTAGTGGACGTAGAAATACGTAAAAACACCCAGCCCAATGATGAACAGCGCCACCGCTGAGGCGAGGATCACTTTGCCTGCCGGATGAAGGAGTAGACGCACCAGCAGCGCGCCTTTGGGAATTTGGAGCCGTATGGCCACGCGAATGTCTCTCTCTCCCTGAGTATCTCATAGATGGCACATTAGTAAGGTGGTGTTGACTCTACTTCTGGCGGTTTTACAAGTGGACTATGGTCGGCAGGTAGCGCCAATCCTCGAGCGCCATTGCGTTCCCTGCCATCGCGCCGGGCAAGTAGCGCCGTTCGCGCTCGACGACTACGCCAGTGCCCGGCAGCGGGCGAAGCTGATCGCCGCCGTCACCTCGCGCCGTTATATGCCGCCTTGGAAGGCCAGCCACTTGCCGGGAGCGGAAATGCGGGGAGAACGCCGCCTGACGCTGGCGGAGATCGCGACGCTGAAAAGCTGGGCAGCGACGGGAATGGCGCAAGGTGTTCCTGTCGCTGCGGCGAGGGCTCCGGACGCAGCTACTTGGGAGCTGGGCACGCCGGACTTGGTACTGGAAATGGCTGAGTCCTTTTCGGTCGCCGCCGAGGGCAACGACGTTTACCAGTGCTTCGTCATTCCCGTTGCCTTAGCCCAAAGCCGCTGGGTACGCGCTTTTGAGTTCGCCCCCGGCAGCCGTCGCGCGGTGCATCATGCCTTGTTCTTCGTCGATTCGAGCGGTCGTGGCCGCGAGCGCGATGCCGCCGAACCGGGGCCGGGGTACCGCTGCTTTGGGCTTCCCGGCTTTCTGCCGACGGCAAGCCTGGGCGGCTGGTCTCCGGGTAATGGTGCCTACGAAATGCCT
>JAYVUQ010000068.1:0-2920 GCA_043787785.1 Bryobacteraceae bacterium | reverse complement strand
ATCGGCGCCGGGGAAGATAGGGGCAATCCCGCTGGTGCGCGTCTTCGGCCCGTTATAACCGACCTTCGTCTCGTTGATGATGTTCGGCGTCACAATCTGCTGCACGCTCAGTACGGCGTTTTGGGCGAGAGCCTTTTGCAGAAAGGCGCTCCCGGAAACGTCGAACGGCGCAGTGCTGGTGCCATCGTCGCGGAACCAACGCAAGTAAGTCCGGATCTTGTCGTTCAAGTTGTAGTCCAGGCGAATGCTGCCAGCCGTTTCGTCCACTTTGCTCTTGGCGTCGATTTGGGCAATGTCAAAGTCAGGGTTGGCGGTGGAACGGCTGCCGAGGGGAAAGGCCCCTAGCAAAGGGCGAATCTCCGGCACGGCGCGGGCGCGGGCCGAGGCGCTCGGCGTCTGGCCCACTAGCGGAAACCCGGCGCGCTGAGATAACTTCTCAAAGCTGCCGAAATAGAAGAGCTTGTCGGCAATGATCTTACCGCCCACCGAAGCGCCATATTGGTTCAAACGTAGTGGACTCTTACTAAGGCCATCGAAAAAATTGCGCGCATCGAAGGCATTGTTTCGTACATATTCAAAAAGGCTCCCATGCAGGTCGTTGCCGCCGCTTTTGGTGACAATGCTGATCTGTCCCGCGGTGCCAGTGCCATACTCCGCTGGATAGTTACTACTCTCCACCCGGAATTCCTGCACCGTCTCCAGCGAAGCCTGTAAGCGGAATGACGATGAGGTTTGTCCGTTCAAGTTGCCGGGCGATGCATCGATAATGCTGGAGCCCTCGATGCCATCGAAGCGAACCGCGTTCTGTTGGTTGGCGCGGCCACTGAAACGAATATTGTCGTAAGTGCCGCTACCGGCGGTTTGTGCGCCCGGAGCCAGTAGATAAAGCTGAGAAATCTGCCGGCCGTTGAGCGGTAGCTCCTTCACTTCGCGGCTGCTGACGTTCACGCCCATGCGCGCCGAACTGGTGTCCACTTCGGCTAAGCCGCCGGCTGAAATCGTCACTTCCGTCACCACGCCCTCCGCTTGCAGCGTGATGTTCAAAGTGCGGGCCTGGCCCACACCGAGCTCAATGCCTTCGAGCGTATTGGCGGAAAAACCAGTTGCGGAAACTTCCACCCGATAGACACTGGGCAACAAGCCATTCGCGAAAAAGACACCCTGCTCGCTGGCCGTGAAGCGCCTTTCCTGGTTTGTTTTCTGGTTGATAATCTTCACCTGCGCCCCGGGCAGGGATGCTCCCGTGGCATCGACAATGGTACCGGTGAAGCGGGCTTGGTCGGACTGAGACCAAAGCATCAGCGTCCAGGCAAGGACTAAGGAAAGGCGTTTCAAGAAATACTCCCAGGTAAGAAAAACACTCAACCAAGAGGCTACCAGCGCTATGTATCAGTTCAATTACAGAACGGTGAATATCAAATGTTGCGCGGTACGGGGAGCGTGGGGTGGACGATCGGCCGGTAACCGGCGTCGAGCGTGCGAGCGATGGAGGGAGGGGTAAGTTGACGAATCTGTCCAGAAGGCTCGCTGCCCGTCTGATAACCGGCGGGGGTCCAATGATAGAAAAGGCCGTCCCAATGAAGCAAAGGCTTCGTACCGGCGGCCACCATCGCGCCATTGGCCACTGTCAGCGCATGATCTTGCCCCAGCCGTTCGGCATGCAACATGCGATCCAGCTCCTGCAAACGTGTAATCCGCTCACCGTTGGCCTCATTCCACAAAGCCAGAAAGCGATAGGCATCCGCCCGTCGGCATTCGGCACAAGGACGATGCCCGGCCGCCAAAGCCGTGGCCTCATCCAGAAAGAACAGCTCTGTATAAAGTCCCGGGGTCATCACCGGATGTCGCCGGCTCTTGAACTCGAGCACACAGCAGATCCAGCGTTTCAACTGCAAGCGGCGCACAAATTCGCGCTTTGCATTGAGTAGACTGCCGCGATTGCCAAACAGCAAACCGCGTTCGGGCACCGCTGCAAACTCGCCGAATGGGTTAACGCGATTCGGCCAAGGCATCTTCCACACCCGACAGATGACGGCAGGGTTCCAGCGCCAAGCGCGCGCGTTGCGCGATCATGCCCGGTTGGCGCCGAATCAGATTCAGCAGCCAATCCACCGCCGCGGGCGTCCGCAACGTGCCGATCGCCAGCAGTAAGTCGCCACCGCCCCGTTGCTCCCAGGCCTGAATCAGAATCGCCAGCGACTCCGGCCCACGTTGCGCGGCGATCGCCATCGCGGCTTCGTTGCGTAGTTCCGGATGATCCAGGAACGTCGCCGCGAAGGCCATCACCTCCAGCCCCTCGCGCTCAATCAGCGTGGTGAGGCACTGCCCAATCACCTCCGGCGCCGCATCGCCCACCCGGGCCTTCGTGCGCAAAATCAGCCCCGGCTCCGCACCCCCCACCTGCCCGATCGCCCGCACCACATCGATCCGCGTATTGACTTCCGGATCCACCAAAGCATCAACCAACAGGCACAGCGCTTCCCGAGGCGCAATCGCCGGGCATTCGGAAATCGCCAGCGCCGCCACCGCGCGCAATGGTGCCGCTACATCGGAAGTGCCCCCCCAGTTGGCCTCCATCTGCACATGCCGCAGCGCGCGCAAGAGCATCGCCTTGTCGGTGTGTTCCAGCGCCCGCAGCGCCTGAAAGATCGCGATTTTGGCCACACAGTGCTGGTCCTGCTGCCGGAAGAAGCGTTCGGCCGCGGCCACCAGGTCGGGCAGCAACTCCTGCGCGAACCGCGCTCCCGCAACCGTCGCCGCCTTGGCGACAACGGCGTTTGCACTATGCTTCAGTCCGTCGCGGAGCGCGTCCATCGGCAGCGGCTCCGCTGTGCTCAGCTCATGCAATTCGGCCAGCACGGCCTCTACGGTTGGTTTCTTGCGTATCGTTGCCACGCTATTGCCGCACAGCCCCAACAAC
>JAYVUQ010000067.1:0-3101 GCA_043787785.1 Bryobacteraceae bacterium | reverse complement strand
GATACCCGTACCGTGGCCCTGCCGCCGGCAAACTCGGGGACGGGTAGCTTTACAGCGGCGTCCAAATAGCCACGCTCGATATAGTAGTTACGGAGCCGGTCACGAACCTTCCCTGGCTCAAGATACAGCGCCGAGCGGAGGTCACGCCTTTTTAAAAAGCCGCGCAGCTCATTTGGGGAAATTGCACTGGCACCGGGAAACTCGAGCGTCGCCCCGCGGTATTTGGCTCCAGTTTGGATATCGAACGTGATGAGTTTTCGCTGGGTTAAGGTTAGCTTGGGGTCAATCTTGGCTTCGAGATATCCACTTTCGACTAGTGCAGTGCGCAGAGCCCGGACGGCATCGTCCATTCGTTGCGCATCGAACACACCTTCGCTCCAAATTTGACGCACCCGTCCACGCAACTTACGACCTGGGTCCCAGCCTTCGTAAGCAAATGTCAGTTTGGGGCCAGGTTGAATGTCGAGCGCCAAGTTGACGGTGCGATCCGCGATCGTGCGACTAACCCGGACTCGCGCTTCGAGTAGGTTCTCATCGCGATAAAGTTTGTCCAGCCGGTCGAGCCCTTTGCGAATTTCGAAGAAGTCATAGCGACGGCCAGCCTGATTCTTAAACTTGTCTCGCAGTGTCTTCTCGGCCATTCCTGCATCGCCGGGGACTTCGAGTTTGCCGATGATCCGCGGGTCAAGGATTTTACGCAATGCGGCCGGCTTCTCCCCGCCAAATCGCAGATCGTGCCGAAATTCAAACCGGTAGGTATTGTCGATCTGCTTCACTCCACGCGTGGTGAACCGCTTCGTGATATCGTATTCGGCCACATAGATTTGGTCACCCCCGTTAGCGAGATTCATCGAGTAGACCAAGCGGGCAGCCTTTGACAAATCCTGCCCGATGGTGAGGCGAGCGGTGGGATTACTCTCGTTGGCAATCAGGTCGGGCTCCACTCGAACGGTACTAAGTCCTGTAGCTTTTTCGATCTGTCGCGTAAAGCGGCTGCCAAAACTGCCGGCAAAATAGGAAAGAGCTTGGCGACTGGCCAGCGCCGCCGTATCGGCATTCTTATACTCCTCCGGCGACTTACCAGTAATTAGCATGGCAAGAATTTCTTGCTCCGGCACTGCGGGGTCTGACGAAAGCGTGGTCGTCACCTTCTCGGCTCCGCCTCCGGCAATGAGTAGAGAAATGTCGTGGTTAGCTGCCCGGGTTCTCGCTAAGATGTCGAGCGTAGGCTCAATTCGTTGCTCATTGGAAAAGGTAACCACGCCGCGTTCCACGGCGTAGGACCGCTCAGAGAAATACAGTTCGCCACCTTCTTCCAAGGTGATTCGCCCCAAAAGGGCCGGCCGGTAGTAATTTCCGGCAAGACTCAGGTCTACATTGATTCCGGCCTTGGCGAGATTATTTTTCACAAGTAGCGGCGACTGAGTGCGAATCTTGACGTCAAAAAGTGTGCGATCCAGATATCGATTTCTCTCCTCCAGAAAGAGATCGTCGCCCGGCGCGGCATTCAGCCGGGCCAATAGATTACCCTCGATGGTCACCAGTTCACGGAAGGACCCTTCTTGGATATCGACCGCCCCGCCGAGCGAAATCTGGGTGCCCCGTTGCTTCAGGGTGAGCGTTGCGTCCGAAAGGGTTCGCAGTCCGGATGGGTAATCTAGATAAACATTTTTGGCGTCTAGTCCAAGGTCAATATCGCGAGCTTCGCCCCCGCTGTAACGGAGGGATCCTTTCGCCTGAAAAGTACCGCCATTTAGCAGGCCATCGAAGCGGACAATAGACAGTTGCTCGCCAGTCAGGTTGATTCTGGCCTGCACATTATCCGCTGCCAACCGGGGCGCGGGCACCAGCAACTGGCCATCATTCAGTTCCAAAAACCCCGCGGCTTTTAACGCTCGAGCCGGACCATAAACGGACAACTGAACATTCGCCGCTCCGCGCATCTTCGCCGGAGCGATCAAGGTTGAGAGTACGCCGGTTTCGATAGTGCCGGCTAAACGCAGGGCGATGGGGTAGTCACCCAGTAAGCTGGCCCGTCCGCGCAAGGCCAGGTTTGTACCCGGGCCAACTAATTCAAAATTCTCAATGCGTGCCATTCCATCGGCGAGCGTCGCGGATGACTTCCCGGTTTGCTCGAGCGCCACATCATCTAAACGCAGCCGTAACGCCTCAACCGTCAAGCGCCCGCGAATACTCGCAATCTCTGCCTTTGCCGACTCCGCCTCCACATGGATCGCCGCGGTACCGCTCGTGTTGGCTGGCACGCCTTCGATGGACGATATATCCAACCCGCTGGCATCCAAAGTAAGCTTGGCTAAACCAGATTTTCGCGGAAACTCGATGGGCAGATTCGCGGGCAGCAAGCCGAGAGGAAACTCCCCTCGGGCTATTACTTTCGCCTTGGCCCAAGTACCAGTTAACTTCTCGACCGTTACCAAACCGTCACGCAGTTGGGCTGCGATTTGCAGATCGGAGACGGGGTTGGTACCGGCGGCGATCACCGCTCCGTCACGCAGCGAAAGGGTGGCCGTTGGGTCAACACGCTCTAAATTTCCTTTCAACTCGCCCTGCAGATTGGCCACTCCACTCACGAGAAGAGATTGGTCCCAATCGGGCACTAACTTCGAAAGGCTGGCTAAGTCGATTTGCCCTTGAATCCGCATGGATCCCTGCGTCGAGTTCCGGTCGATGGGGAGACTACCCTCGAGCAGGACCTTGGATCCCGCAGTCACTAGCTGCACCGGTTTCACGTCGAGCGTACCTTTGGCGAGGTCCACTCGTATGGGGCCGTCGAACGTGACGGGCTCGCCATTCCACTTCACGTCGAGTGGCTCAGCGAACAAACTGGCGGTGCCTTCCTGCCAATGATCGAGTGTCCCCTCACCCTTTACGCTGGTTCGAAGGCTTCCGGTTACGCGGTCATCAAAGTTCAGGGGCACGGCGTTGGCCTGCAAATTGAATATTGTCGGATAGGGTGCGGCAATACCGATTTTCCCTGTGGCGGCGGCATCGTATTTGGTGGCGGCGGCCTTGATTTCGGCGAAGTGATCCTTCACCGATGCG
This sequence comes from Bryobacteraceae bacterium, assembly GCA_043787785.1. GTDB lineage: Bacteria > Acidobacteriota > Terriglobia > Bryobacterales > Bryobacteraceae > JALHNI01. The sequence continues at coordinate 38 of JAYVUQ010000067.1, read as the reverse complement.
GTGAGCGTTACCGGGCCGTGGTTCCTACCGTCGACAGT
>JAYVUQ010000066.1:0-4263 GCA_043787785.1 Bryobacteraceae bacterium | reverse complement strand
CCGCGATCGGAACCAAAGCAAAGGTAAGTCTGTTACCCATGGATCGTCTCCTCTAGGCCTCACCAAAAGGGGGCGGGCCGCGAGAAGTGTACCGCCGCCAAGCGTCGAGCACAAGCGCATCCCGCTGACCCGCGAAACCGGCCCCGATCTGGGTAACTTATGGACTGAAATGACAGACCCTTCGGCACCCACTCTCAAAACCGCCCGGCTGTGCTTGCGCGGCCATCGCCGGGGGGAGTTAGCGGCTTGCGCGGCGATGTGGACCGACCCTCTCGTTACTAGTTACATCGGCGGCAAGCCGCTTACCGGGGAAGAGGGGGCCGGGATGGTGACCCTGTTCACGATGGGGACCTCGGGGAACATCAACCACATCGATGTCTCGAAGAAAGAGCCGCAAAAGGGTCATGGCGAGGCGGCGCGGATCGGGACGGTGCTGGCGGACGAGGTGATCAAGACTTATACGCGCCTGCGTCCGTTGGCCGGTGAACTGCGGGTGAGTACGTCGCAGGTGGAGTTGGCGTTGCCTGGAGTGACTTCGGAAGACTTGGCGAAGGCGCAGTTGGTCGCCGCGGAAGTGCACGCCGGCAAGAACCCAAGTTTCTGGATACGGTGGGGGCGTTCAAGATGTTGGATGTCGCCGAACGCGCCGGGAAGCCTTGGAGCGCGGAGGTGCAGGTGATAGCGCTGGGCAAGGAATTGGCTTGGGTGGCGCTGCCGGGGGAGATCTTCGTCGAGTTGGGCCAGCAGATTAAGCAGGCGTCGCCGTTTGCGCACACCATCGTGCTGGAACTGGCGCATGGTCCGGTGACGTATTTCCCGAACGAAGTGGCATTTCCGCAGGGGAACTACGAAGTGGTGACTTCGCGGGGGGCGCGGGGTTCGGGGGAGCGGCTGGTGGAGCCGGCGATTGCGCAGTTGCGGGCGGTGTTCGAGAGTCTACGATAGCTCGCCCCAGGATTCGAGACGCAGACCGGGGACGCGTTTGGAACTCGCGCGTGTTCCGGGTGACAACGACGCCGTCTTCGCTGTTTGACGCAAGCCGTTGATCGGCGTCGTCGGGCAGATAAAGATTCAATTGAGCGGCCGGATACATAAATCGTTTATCGGATGGCACATGAGGAATGTAACCCGGCGCCGCGGCGTGCTAGATATGGCAAATTCACGGAAGGTAGAAAACATAGACTTACTGCGGATCGGTGATGAGTTGGCTTTCGGTCTCGAACTTACGGTAGTTCCGAAATTCGAGCACGTTCAAGCTACAATCGGGCTTGCCACGATGGCAGGAGAGGATCTCGCTCTTCACCGGCAAGAGGAACTTCTTGGTGCCAATGGAGACAAAGTCGTACTCCAGAGTCATCTCCGCTTTATCAATGGGAAATTCGCCAGGAAACTGCTTGCCTTCCATTTCCAGGCGTAGGACGCGGGAAGTTTCGCGATCCAGCCACAAGCGGCCGCGCTGGGCCGGATTGTAGGATTGGCCGGCCGCCTCAATACGCCACCCGGAGAGGTTCTGCACCACGCTGAAGTCGTAACGAAATGCCTTACGCCCGTTCATCAATACCTCCAGCCGATTCTTAAATTCGGCGGCGCCGGAGGTGAGCAACTGCATAGGAGTCGTGACGAATTCGCCAACACTCCAGGCACCGGTGTCTTCCGGCCGAACCTTAGCTGCTTTGCCGTTGATCTTCAAATTGCGATAGCGCTCTTTGCCGCCCTCGACGATGAGGTCGGCTTCCACCACGTCGGCGACTTTCCATTCCACTTTGGACGTGTCGTTATAGCGGCGCGTGGTTAGCTGGCGGACGACGTAGTTGGGGAAATCCGCTGTAAGGTTGCTGATCGCCTGGGCGGCTTTGTCGATTACGGCGTCAGTTCGGGGACCCGCGGGAGCGTCCCGCTCTCTCACGACGCTAGGCTCAGGGCGGGGGGGCGCGTTGTTGATAGCGACCAGAACTTCTTCGGCCGATTCCAACTCTTTTGTTGCGGGTTTCCGCGTGCGGCCACGGGCGAGCTTGGGGCGATCAGGATCTTCGATTTCGGACGCCTTCAGCACCGTATACGCTTCGCGAGGTTCGGCAATCGCGTCATCCGCCTCCTCTTTCTTTCCCGGCCCGCCGTTCTTCATCGGTTTCGCGGGCTTCTCTTCGGAGGCCGCGTCTTCAGTCGAAGGCGCCGGACCCGTCATACTGGGCCGCTTCGACTGGGCATCCATTTCCACTTGCTGGCCAAACGCATCCGGCGGCAGCGGCTGTTTGGCTTGCGCCCGTTCCTCCGCCGTACCCACCTTCACCCGCTCGACGGTGACCGCGAACAAATAAGCTTCGTCACCCTCGCGGGCATCGATACGAATCACATCGCCGGGCTGCAGTTTGTCGATAGGCGTCTGGCCAAAGTCAGTTTGTTTATCCCACTGGACCAAAATGGTGCGCTGGTCATCGGTATTCAAAATCAGCCGCTTGGCATCGCGCAGCCGCAGGACGCCTTCGACGGTCTTCGTAGGAATGACCTTTTCGGAAGACTTGCTCGTGCGGCCGCCGCTAGTGCGGCCGGGCAACCCGATACCTCCCGTGCCCGGCTGTCGCGAACCCGGGCGACGCGTGGAACCGGGCGTGCCGGGAAAGGGCGGGAAAATCTGCCCAGCTAAGGGAATCACCAGCAACAAGGCAAGGAGGAGACGCATTTCACATCTGTGACGCCGTCCAGCAGTCTCAGGTTGCGGAATTGCAAAACTACAGTTAATTTCAGCTTCGAGTGGCACGACTTTTTCATCTCGTGTGATTTACTAGATGTAACAAGCTTTTTCAGGGCTTAGCGGTACAAACCTTCAGAAATCAAGGGGAAAATTTTTCATCATGATGAAACTGCAAATGATTACGGCGTGGGGGCTGTTCGGGTTGCCTCTCTTCCTACAAGCCAACAGCAGCGGTCCGCCATCAGGCTCCTCCGGAGTGCCCGGCGAACTCACATGCGCCCAGTCAAGTTGCCACGTGGGCTCGCTCAATCCGTCGGGTGGCAGTGTGGCGGTCACCTTTCCGGGCGGCCTCACTTATACGCCGGGCGTCCGCCAAACCCTCACCGTCACCGTCACCGACCCGACAGCTCGAGGCTTCGGCTTCCAGTTAACCGCCCGCTTGGCGAGCAACACCAAAACGCAAGCTGGCCAACTCTTCGCCGGCCCGGGGTCATTTGTGCTCTGTAGTTCTGGCGATTTCACGCGCGAGACTGACAAGTCCGGCAACTGCCCAGCCAACCAACCCATCGAGTCGGTGGAGCACGAATCCCCCAAGCGTGCCCCGGCCAACACCTGGACCTTTCAGTGGGAGCCACCGGCCACCGCCCAAGGCAACATCAATATCTATGTCGCCGGCAACGGGGCCAATCTAAATGGCCAAAACTCCGGCGACCGCATCTTCACCGCTAACTACACCCTAACCCCAGCCGGCACCGGGGGCGGCGGGCCCAAGCCCACTATCGCCGACGGTGGCATTGTCCAGGCCGGCGCCTTCGGTGCCAGCAGGACCGTCGCCTCGGGAAGCTGGATTGAAATCTTCGGCTCCAACTTCGCCACCACCTCCGGCGATTGGGGCCAAGGCTTCACCGGCAACAACGCGCCCACCACCACCAACGGCGTCAGCGTCACCGTCGGCGGCAAGGCCGCGTTCATCTCCTTTGTGGCTCCCGGACAAATCAACGCGCAGGTGCCAGCCGATGTCGGCGTGGGGCCCACGGCGGTGATTGTCAAAAACGCCAACGGCGAAAGTAATTCGCTCAGCATCACCGTGGCCGCCAGAACGCCCGGCGTGCTGTCGCCACCGGTGTTTAAGGTCGGCAATAGCCAGTATCTCGGCGCCCTGCATACCGATGGAGCCTTCGTCGGCCCCGTGGGCTTCATTGCGGGCGTCACCTCCCGGCCGGCGAAAGCTGGCGATGTGATCCTCACTTATGGCGTTGGTTTTGGCGCGGTGTCGCCCGTGAATCCACCCGGAGTGATCACCACTGCTCTCAACTCGATGCCCAACTTCACCGCTCGCTTCGGCAACGTCAACGCCGTGGTTGGCTACGCGGGCCTATCGCCGAACTTCGTGGGCCTGTACCAGTTCAACGTCACGGTGCCCGCCGGGGTAACCGGGAACACTGTGGCCTTTACGATGACCACGGACGGGGTACCCTTGGCTCAAACTTTGGTCACCGCGATTCAGTAGCCGAAAGGTGGGGCACACACCGTGCCCCACCAAACTAGCGCCGCTTCGTCCGAAACTCCAG
>JAYVUQ010000065.1:0-9987 GCA_043787785.1 Bryobacteraceae bacterium | reverse complement strand
GCTTCCGTGTCGATCAGCACCATGTCGATGCTGCAGCCTGGTGTCGCTGGTGGTGGAGGCGAGGTGATCGAGGAGGTCGGCCGTCGCACTGGCGTTATCGCGCTAGTGGTGCTTTGACCGGGTAAAAAAGCGCGCCTGGGAACTAGCCCGTAGCGTTAGCGCTATGGGTACCTCCCGACTTATATCTTTGTAAACGATTCATTACAAATGATATGCGGTCAAGGTGCCCCACGGCTGACGCCGTGGGCTAGAAGGATGGTCACCTTTGCAACGAAACAAATCACATGGTCAAAGCACTAGTGCTGCGACCGTTTGATTTATTCGTTTTGTTTCGCTCGAGTTTCTCAGCCCGCAATGATGCCGACTGAGCCCGCTGCGTGAGCGGCGGGTTACAATCTTTCTTTCATTCTAAGGTATTTACTACGACCTATGTTTGGCCACGGTAACGAGTCGCTAACGCGACGGGCTCAAAATGACTGGCTACGTTGAAATCCACCAATTAAGCGGTCAAAGCACTAATGCTTTGACCGGGTGAAAAGAGTTGAAATTCGAGAAGAATGCACGCGGCCAGAGTATTAGCTCCGAGGGGAACCGAGGTTAGTCGTAAAGGCCGAGGGGAACGGAGACGTTGATCGGCGCCCCTTGAAAGTTGCCGGCGATGTAAGGCGAAAGAATGCTGAAAGAGTAACCCGAAATGGTGAGGTTCAGACGATGATTATCCGTGTTGTCGTCGGCGTTGGTGATGGTGACGTTGGAGGGCGTTAAGCCGAAATAAGTGCCTGTACCCTGTGGCGGCGTAGTGGACTGATAATAGAGCACCATATTTCTGATGGAGGCGGCGTCGGCCGGATTGTTGATCGCGCCCCAACGCGCCGCGTAGCGGGCCCGTTCTACCAAGGCGTGGTGGACGAACAGGAATTGGCCGAAGTCGAAAGCGCCGATGAGCATGGTGGCGAAGGCCACGAAGATGAGCGACAACTCGACAAAAAGGCTGCCGCGGCTGTTACCGCGCCGGCGGGCTGACGGATGCCGGGTAAGGGGAGCTTTCATATGGGTGACCATATTCCCTGATAAGCGTAAGTGACCGCCGGTTTATTGACGAGAGTGGTTGTGGCAAATACGGAATTGATGGCATAACCCGTGATGGAAACTGTTACGCTAGAGGGCACACCATTGAGGAAAGATATGGCGACATCGACGTTGCTGGTCGTCAGTCCGGGCAACGCCGGCGGCGTCGTGGGTACGGCTACTCCGTCCGGGCCGATCTGGGTGGTCACGGTGGGGCTACCGTAGAGCACCATGTTTTTGACGGCCGCCTGATAAGAAGAGGAAGGCGTGTCCGAGGAAGAATCATAAGGTATCAGCGAGGCGTAACGCGCACCGCGCGCAGCGGCGTTCTGGAGGTTGTTGTACTGCAGAAAAGTAAAGCCGAATTGGAAGGTTCCGGCGAACACAGAGACCAGCACGCCGGCACCGATGGCAAATTCCAGCATGGCGTTACCGTCGCGGTTGTGGGCGAGGGCTCGTATTTTTGGGAATAGGGTTTTCATTGGATTAGTTTCACCGTTGACGCGCCGGTGGGTCCGCCCACGCCGGGGTTTGTGCCGCCCACTAAGTAAGGGCCCGCATAGAGAGCGCAGAAGGGGTCGTTACCGTTAGTGATGCGGCGATAGTAATTGCTCGATGCACCGTTCGTGATGAGCAGGACTTGGGCATAGCCGATGACGGAGGAGTTGACCGTGCTGGTGGGGTTCACCACGGGCACTGGCATGAGGCGGCGGCCATTGTGGCTGGCGGCCAAGTAGGGGCCGACGAGATTGTCGGTAAAGTTATTGTCCTGCGAGGCGCGTTCATCGAGATATCCGGCTTCACTGGCTTTGTTCCCGGTGGTGAGAACAGGGAACATGTTGGCGCCCACATCAATCGACATTAGTTGAACCAGGTTGAGAACCTCCTCTCGGATGATGCTATTCGAGCTACTGCCCCAGTAGCCGCTGATGCTGGCCCCCCAATTGCTTACTACGGCGGACCGGGAGGCTACCGGGTCACCGTCGCACGGCGGCGAAACGAAACATTTGTCGGGATTGTTGGGCTGGCAACCGGATCGCGTTCCGTTATAATTGGGCCACTGAATGTCATAGGAGCTTCCGACGCTGAGCCCAAAGTTCGGCCCGGTGGTGTTGGTGCTGACCAAGGTATACGGCGCCAGACCGCGGGGGATGGAGATGATGGAGACTTGGGCGGCCGTGGCGGAGGAAATGACATTCTGCGTGGTGCGGGCGACGATGATGGGCAGGAAATACAAAGGCAGATTGACGCTCGAAGCCACTCGCGCGTAGCCGTAATTGGTGGCGGGATTCGGATTGGCCAACCACGGCCCCGCGGCGCTGGTGGCGAAGGTGACGGTGGGGTTGGCGACCGCGGTGGTTTTAAAATTCCAGGTATTGGCGGAGTTGGTGACGGCGGCTTGAGCGTTGGTGATGCCGGCGGTGGTGCCGTCAAGCTTGAGCGCGGCAGCCAGCGCGGCGGAGTCGCAATAGGCCTGGGTCTCGTTTTTGGCGATAAAGGTGCGGCCGACGTCCACCGACAAGCCAAGTGCGGCGACGAGGGCGATGGCTGACGCCGCCATCGTGAGCAGTACGAAACCGCGTTCCCTCTCCCGCCGGCGGGTACTGATCGGTCTGCGTGAGTTGGCCCCTCTCAAAATCTTGTCTTTCGAGATCCGGCCAGCCGTTGAATCTCCACTGATATGCATGCTTCTATGAAACCCTGAAGATGGTTCTGGCGCAATTGGGGAATGCACTTAGGGTAGTACTCACAACGGCCCAGTACGGAAGAGCTAACGTGACAGAAAATAGAATCAGAAGCGTCGGGAGTCAGAAGTGTTTGGGACGGTGAGTCGCTGTGAGTCGGGCGCTGCTTGACTTCGTTGTCATTAGGCCTTTATTCGTTCCAGTAGGGCTGACCTTCGCTCTTGAGCGGCCGGGGCTCGGTGCGGGCGGCGGCGAGCATTTTGGAGAGCCGCTCGAAGGCCTCGGGTTCGCTGGCGGCGAGGTTTCGTGTTTCCTTCGGGTCCTGGCTCAGGCGGTAGAGTTCGAGCGGCGCGGAGGGCTTGGGCCGCACGATCTTCCAATCACCCATGCGCAGGGCTTGCATGGGGGGCTCGACGGCGAAGGTTTCGGTTTTGGCGATGAAGCGCGGAAGCTCCCAATACTGATAGGCGGGCGGCTTTTGTTTGCCCTTGCCGAGCAGCGTGGGGACGATAGACTGGCCATCGACGGCGGGCGCCTTGATTCCGGCGAGTTCGCAAAGGGTGGGCAGCATATCGCAGAAGCTGATGGGGAGGTCGCTGGTGCGGTTAGCGGGAATCCTGCCGGGCCAGCGGGCGATAAACGGCGTGCGGATGCCGCCTTCGTAGACGTTGCCTTTCTGGCCGCGGAGGTCCATGGTGGAGTGGAAGAAATTGTCGCTGGCCGCGAGATCGCTGGCACCGTTATCGCTGGTGAAGATGACGACGGTGTTGCGGTGGAGCTTCAGTTTTTCGAGCAGGGCCAGAATGCGGCCGATGTCGCGGTCCATGCGGGTGATCATGCCGGCGTAGGCGGCGCGGGGCTCGGCTTGCGGGGCGTAGTGGCCTCTGGCGAAGGGGGTTTCGGTACCGCACTTACCGCGGTATTCGGCCAGCGAGTCTTCGGGCACGAGTAACTCCCAATGGGGAATGGTAAAAGGAACGTAACAGAAGAAGGGCTTCGACTGATTCTTCTCAATAAACTGCAGGGCCTGGTTGGCAATTACGTCGTGGGAGTAAGTGGTGCGTTTCCCGTTGTCGTTGCCGTCGAGGGGAAAGCGCTGGTCATTATTGAGTAAGAAGTGCGGATAGAAGAAGTGCGCGTGGACTTGGTGGAGATAGCCGAAGAACTGATCGAAGCCTTTCTTCCACGGGACGCCATCGGTGCCCAGATCGCCGAGTCCCCATTTGCCGAAGCCGCCGGTGGCGTAGCCGGATTTTTGTAACAACTGGGCGACGGTGACGTCTTTAGGTTCGAGCGACTGTCCACCGGCGTTGGCACGGATGGAGGTGTGGCCCATGTGCATGCCGGTCATCAGGACGCTGCGCGAAGGGGCGCAGACAGTGCAGCCGGCATAGGCTTGCGTGAAGCGGAGGCCTTCGCGGGCGATGCGATCGATATGGGGGGTGCGGATGATTTTCTGGCCGTAACAACCGAGGTCGCCGAGGCCGAGGTCATCGGCCATGATGAAGACGATGTTAGGGGGGCGCTGGGCGGCGTAAGCGAGGCTCGAAAGAAGAAACGCGCGGCGTTGCATGGGCCGATTCTATCGCGGAACACGGGGAGCAAACCGGCGGCGGAGAGGAACCCGATTGGCGCGCTACGCTACGAGCAGGCGCCAGAAGCGAACGCTCGTCTTTACCGGAGACAGGGAGCAAAAAGGGCCATTCACGGGCTGCCCGGGGGTGGTACAAATTTCCCCTCGTATGGCCGATGGGCGAATCGATGGTGACTGAGACATGGGCGTCCCACGGCTGGCACCGTACTAGCGTCCGGATTTGCGGCGTAAGTCTTGGAGCGATCTGAGCGCCCGGTCAGCCTCCGCGGGGCGATTGAGTTTGCGGTAGAGCTGGTTCAGTTGTAAGTAGGCGGCTTCGGCTAGTTTTGAAGGCGGCTTTAAGTGCAAGACGCGTAACAAGGCTGTTTCCGCCGCAGCGCTTTCGCCGGCGGCGGCTTGGGCTTTGCCTAACTCGAGCGAGGTCTCTGGCACTTCCGGCGCGAGTTCGTACGCCCGGGTGAGTTCCGCACGGGCGGCGGCGGATTGGCCGCGTTGGGCGAGGACGTAGCCGAGCTGATAGGCGGCGATGGCGCTGGACGGGGCGAGCGCGGCTTCGGCGCGGAAGGCCGTCTCCGCGGCGGCGTAGTTGGCGTTGGCGAGGTGCAATTCGCCGATGGCTAGTTGGATGCCGCGCAGTTCCGGCCGACTGGCTAGGGCGGCGCGGAAGTGCTTTCCGGCGGCGTCATTTTGTCCGGCCGCGGCGGCTGCTTCGCCCAGCGTTTGCTGGGTGCGGGCGATGGCTTCCGGATTCGCGCGCAGGTTCTCGAAGAGCTGCTGGGCCAGACGACGGTAGGCTTGGCTGAGGTAGTAGGTGAGGTCCGGGTCAGCCGGACGGGCGAGGAGGGCGACTTCCAGTGGATCGACGGCGTCGCGGGGACGTCCGGCTTCGAGGTAGGCGATGCCGAGCAGCGCGGGAATTTGGGCTTTTTCGAGATGGGGGATCGCGCCGGCGGCGGCGCCCTGGGCGAGCAGGGCGGTGCCGAGCATCTGGTGCGCGCCGGGCAGGTTAGGATTGAGCGCGAGGGCTTGGCGCAGCGGCCCGATGACGTTTGCGTAGTCCTGCTTCTCGAAGTAGACGGCACCCAGATTGACGTGGGCCGCGGGCAGCGTGGGCGCGAGTTCGACGACTTGGCGAAATTCGCGGATGGCGCGGTCGAGGTCGCCGGCGGCCTTGGCGGCCAGGCCGGCGTTGACGTGCTGGGCGAGTTCCGGCGAGACGGCTTGGGCGACGAGCAGCAGGAGCGGTAGGATCAAGGCTTCTCCGGTATGCGCACGAAGCGCGCGCGGGGCAGTTTTTCCAATTGCTTGCGTCCTCCGGGCCAAGTGATGGTGACCTCGGTGGGTGACCCGGCCAGATGGACGCGACGGTCATTGGCCGAGAGGTAACTGCCCGCGGTCGTCGCGTAGACGGTCTGATTACCCTCCTGGACGATGGCCCCGATGCCGTCGCGATTGGCGCGGGTGCCATTGATCTCTAGCGTGATGCCGGGCTGCGACGCCTGGCCGTGCAGGATGATCGGCGCGCCGCCCAGCACGGCCACGACGGTGTCGAGTGTGCCGTCGTTATCGAGGTCACCAAAGGCGGCGCCGCGGCCCGCGACAGCCGCCAGCGGTAAGTTGGCGGCGCGGAAACGACCGCCTTCGTTCAGGTAGAGCGCGGGTGGCTCACGGTAACGGAGGCCGGGCTGGATTTTCTCGACATTGTCGAGCACGTGGCCTTGGGCGGCGAAGAGGTCCTTGAAGCCGTTGTTGTCAAAGTCGTGCAGACCCACGCCCCAGCCGCTGCTTCGGGCGGTGAGCGCGGCCAGGCCGCTGGTGAGGCTTGCGTAGGCAAAGTGGCCGCCTTCGTTGCGATAGAGGGCGTACTTCTCGAGCGCCAGGTTGGTGACGGCAAGATCGGGGTGGCCGTCGTTGTCAAAGTCAGCGAAGGCGACGCCCATGCCGGCGTAGGTGCGGGCGTCGTCGGAGAGGGCGACGCCGACTTCGAGCGCGCACTCCCGGAAGGTGCCGTTGCGCTGGTTGTGAAAGAGGAACTGCTCCATGCCGTCGTTGGCGACGAAGACGTCGGGGAAGCCGTCCTGGTCATAGTCGTTGACGGCGACGCCCATGCCTTTGCCAATAGCCGCACCGATGCCCGAATCCGCGGTGACGTCGCGGAAATGGCCATGGCCGTCGTTGTGGAAGAGCAGGTTGCCGATGCCCGGGAATTTGTCGGGACGGCAGTAGGCATGGAAGGGGGCGCCGCAGAGGATGTTGCGGCTGAGGTCCCAGTCGAGGTAGCGGGCGACGAAGAGGTCGAGGTGGCCGTCGAGGTCGTAGTCAAGGAACGCGGCGGAGACGCTCCAGCCGGGGGCGGGGGCTTCCTGGGTGAGCTCGAAGGTGCCGTTGCCGCGATTGCGATAGAGGCAAGTGCCGCCGTAGCCGGTGATGTAGAGGTCGGGGTCGCCGTCGTTGTCGATGTCGCCGGTGGCGACGCCCATGCCGTAGAAGTTGGGCGAGGTGCTAAGGCCGGCGGCGAGGGTGACGTCGGTGAAGGAGCCATTGGGCTCCTGCCGGTAGAGGCGATTCCAATAGGCGGGCTCGCGCCGGCGGAAGTCGGCACCCATTTGGCCGCCGTTCACCAGGAAGATGTCGAGCCGGCCGTCGAGGTTGTAGTCGAGCAGGGCCACGCCACCGCCCATCGTCTCCGGCAGATACTTCTGGCTGGTGGGCGACGGGCGATGCACGAAGGGCAAGGTAGAGGTGCGAAAGGCAAAGGGGCTCGGCGCAGCCATTAGGGCCATGCCGAGCGCGGATGCAAGCCAGCGGTTCAAGCGCTCAGAATATCAGACGCAAGGCCAACTGCACCAGGCGCGGATTGTTGTATTGGCCGCTCACGACGCCGAACTGGGGATTGCCCAGCGCGGTGCCGGGATAGTTGAACTGAACCCGATTGAAGAGATTGAAGACTTCGGCGCGGAACTGCAGGCCGAAGCGCTCCGTAATGGCCGTGTTCTTGAAGGCGGTGAAGTCGTAGTTGGCGATGCCGTGGGAGCGCACCCGGGTGAGGGACCGCGCCACATTGCCGAACTGGAAGCTGGGCGTCGCGGTGAAGGCGGCGGTATCGAACCAGCGATTTAAGCGGTCCTGCGCGGGGCCGGTGAGGTTGGCCGTGGTGCCGGTGGAGTTCGGTCGTTGCCCGCCGCCCTGCGAATTGGTGGTGTTGACGGCCATCGACAGGTTGAGCGGATTGCCGCTCTGGAAAGTGGTAACGCCGTTTACGCCCCAGCCACCTACCAGCCGGCTCACCGCGCCGTTGGTCGAGTTCAGGAACTTCTGGCCCTTGCCGAAGGGCAGGTCATAAATGAAGCTGATGACGGCGCGCTGCGGCACGTCATAGAGGGCGACGGAACGCTCGGCGCGCAGGTTGTACCAGTTCTGCACGGCGAGTCCGCCGCCGGGCTCTAGCCAGGCGGTAAGCGTGTCGGTATCGCTAATCAGCTTCGAGTAGGTGTAGGAACCGAGGATGGAAGCGCCCTTGGCAAAGCGCTTTTCGAGCTTCACCTGCAGGGAGTGATAGATGGAATTGCGGTTCATCGGGGAGACGATGTTGAAGCCCGTGTACTGCGGATAGGGCCGCAGCAGTTGGGCGCGGGCGACGTTGGGTTGGGCGAGTGCGCCGAGTTGCACTTGGCCCAGGAAAGGATTCGGCACTTGCTGCAATAACGAGGCGCCTTGCGAAAGGAAGGACTCCGGCAGTTGGTTCAACGCCTGATTCGGGCCGGGCAGATGGGTGCCCTTTGAGCCGGCCCAGGCGACATCCAGCACCATGCCGCCGGCGATTTCGCGCTGCACGTCGAAGTTCCATTGCTGCGTATTGGCACGGGGATCGTTAAAGACCGGGGCACTGACGCCCTGCCCATAGAACAGCCGCTGGATGTTCGGGCTGCGGCCGGGCGCTTGCACGATGCCGTTCGGGAAAGGGTTCGACAGGCGATCGGCCGGGGTGATGTTGCCATCGGTGGTGCCGAGGAAGGGCGTGGTGTAGGCGTTCGAGATGTCGATATTGGGCGCGGAGTTGAAGGCCACGTCGTTGGGCAGGAAGAAGAGGCCCCAGCCGGTGCGGATGACGGTCTTGTTGTTGAGGCGGTAGGCGAGGCCGAGGCGCGGCGAGAAGACATGGCCGAGCTTGGCATTGTTGCGGCTGGGGCTGTCGGCGGAGTTTACCAGGCCCGGGCGGCCGGTGAAGTTGAGGCCGCCGCGGCCGCTGAGTTCGTTGGCGGCGGTGGGCAGCAGCACCACCAACCGGTCAAACCGTTCGCTCCATGGGCCCATCTGTTCGTAGCGCAGGCCGTAGTTTAAGGTGAGGCGCGAGGTGATCTGATGCTGGTCACCCAGGTAGTAGGCGCGGTAGATCATCTGGCCGGCGACGAAGTTGTTGTGCGTCAAACCACCGCCGCTGCCCGTCCCGAGCAGGAACGAAGCAAAGCCATTGCCGGTGCCGGCCGCCGCCAGCGGATTCACCGACGTCATCAGGGCGTCGAAATTAAAGGAGCCCGAAGGATTGTTCTGCTGATAGTAGTTGTGCGTGTTGCGCCGCCATTCGGCACCGAACTTTAACGTGTGCTTGCCCAGAATCTTGGTAATGTTCGGGCTGATGGAGAAAACGTCGTTGCGCGCGACGATCGTGCTGCCGGTGCCGTTGGTGCCGAAGACGCCGTTGTAGCCCGTGACAATGGGAATCGGCTGCACGCGCACGGCCACCTGGTTATTCAAGGCGGAGGGCCACCCCAGTTGCGCCAAGTCAAAGCCCGCGGTGAGCGCCGTACGGTCATAGTGGAAGCGGCTGAAGCTGAGGCGCAGGTCGAGAAACATGGTGGGCGAGAGGGTGAAGTTATCGCCGATCACGGCTTGGTTGGTGTTCATGTCCTCGGTGCAGCGGTCGACGCAGGTCTTTGTGTTATACGGGTCAATGGGCAGATTCAGATTACGCCAGTAGGTGTAGCGGACGAAGGCGCGTTGCCGTTCGGAGAAGTTGTGATCGACGCGCGAGTTGTACTGGTTCTGGTCGCCGCCGACGCTCGCGTTGGCGGTGAAGTTATTCACCGCGGTGTTGGGCAGGCCCGGCGAGTTCGCCCGGCCCCACAGGCCGGTCATCTGCCGCGCGGCGCGGTCGATGCGCGTGTCAGGGATGGTGTTATTGGGGAAAGGTACGCGGGAGATCGCTTCGCCGCCGGTGGCGTTGGTGCCGCAGGCGGCATTGCCCAGGCGTCCGCAAGTGCTCAGCGGATCGTAGATGGGAATCGTGTTGCCGGCGCTGTTGCGGAAGTCAGAAAAGTTGCCCCCGCGTTGCGAATCGGTCGGCACGGAGAAGACGTAAGACTGGCCTTGACGCAAGCGGAAGCCCTCATAGGAGCCGAAGAAAAACGTCTTGTCCTTGATCACCCGGCCGCCGCCGCTTACGCCAAACTGATTCTGCGAAAATGCCGGACGGCGCACGCCCGCGCGGTTATTGAAGAACGTATTCGCGTTGAGCGAGCGGTTGCGGAAGAACTCGTAGGCGCTGCCGTGGAAGCTATTCGTGCCGGACTTGGTGGTTAGGTTAATCACGCCACCTGCCAAGCGGCCAAACTCGGGCCCCAGGTTGTTCGTCTGCACCTT
>JAYVUQ010000064.1:0-3118 GCA_043787785.1 Bryobacteraceae bacterium | reverse complement strand
AGCACGTAGGCAAATACCGCAAGTTGTGCGATATTCTTGCGGAGGTCATCCAGATTTACCTTATCGAGCGTGTCGGCCGTGGTGTGATGCCATTCAAAGTAACGCTCACCCCCGGTGCGCACGCCGGCCCCGATGACGCCATCGCGCATCAGCGGCCCAATGTCGGTGCCGCCGCCCCGGGTCGAAATTTCGCCCGCGCCGATGGGCTGGAGTAACTTGCCGATCGCCATCATTTGCTCGACCACCTTCGGGCCACCGCCAGTTACTCCGATTCCGATCGGCCTCTCCGCGCCGCCATCCATTTCAATGGCGATGACGTGGTTTTCGATGTCGGCGCCTAACATTTTGCGATAGGCAATTCCACCGCGGGTTCCGTTCTCTTCGTTGGCCCAAAAAACGACGCGAATGGTGCGCTTCGGGCGTAAGCCTAACTGCTTCAAAATCACCAGTGCCTGCAATGAGGCAATCACGCCGGTGCCATCATCCTGCGCGCCTTGGCCGACATCCCAGCTATCCAGGTGTCCGCCCAATACGATAACCTCTTCGGGCTTCTCCGAGCCCCGAATCTCGCCCATCACGTTCGCCCCATCGGCGTCCGGGAGAGTCTTCGCTCCGGAGTATTGGTGGACGACCACCTTCTCACCGCTCTTTAGAGCGCGCTCCAACAAGCCCAAGCTTTCTTCACTCAGTGCCGCGGCGGGAACCGACGTTTCGCCCGGTGCGACATCCGTGGTGCCCGTGTGCGGCGTGTTCTGCTGCGGAATGCCCGCACTGCGGATCAGTACCGCTTTGGCCCCTAGTTTCGCCGCTCTTGCCGGACCCATGCGCCGGAAGGCGCCCGTCACCCCGTAGTTCACCCAAGGCGGATTGAAGAGCACGATCTTACCTTCCACCTTTGCCCGGCCCAGTTGTTCCAACTCCTCAAAGCTCTTGACGGCGATCACCTCAGCAGTGACGTCGCCTGCGCCCGCCATGCCGAGGCCCAAGCTCTGTAAGTGCCGTGCAAAGGGTTGCACTAAATCGACACTCTCTTTGCCGCGCACCCAATGCACGACCTTCACGGGCGGCGTTTGCACGTTCTCGAGCCCCGCCTTCTTCATCGTTTCGGCCGACCAGAGCACTGCCTTTTTTGAGCCTTCGCTGCCGCTCAAGCGAGTGCCGATGCGGTCGCACAGGTAGGCTAATTTCGCCATGCCACCGTCGTCCTTCAGTGCCGCCTCGATAATCCTGGCCGAGACCTCCTTGTACTTTTCTTCCACGGTTTGGGAAATGGCAAAGGTGGCGCCGAGGAGGAATAGGCTGAGGATTCGCATGCGGATCTCCATAGTTTAGCTCGCGGGCTTGGCCTAAGCTTGCACGATAAGCACGGCCGTGGGCAGGGCGTGGCGGACGGCGCTGATGGTGGTGCCGAAGGCAATGTCCTTGATGCCTTTGTGGCCGTGGCCGGCCATGACGATGAGGTCGGGGTTGAGTTCGCGGGCGTAGGCGATGATGGCTTGGGCCGGGTCAGTCGCGTGGCGCACTTCGATGTGGACGGTGATGCCAGACTCGCGCAAGCGGGCGGCGATCTGTGCCAAGTACTGCTCGCCTTCTTCGATTTCGGAGGTACTCGCTTGGCTGCCGTAGACGAAACTGGTGGCGCCCTCTTCGACGTGGAGTAGGGCGAGATTGGCTTGATAGAGCCTAGCCATGGAAACGGCGTGGGCGAGGGCGGCTTGATCTTGCTCGGAATGGTCGAGGGGGACGAGGATGGACGAGTAAGTGATCGTGGCGAAGCCATCACGGGCGGTCTTGACTAAGGTGGTAGGCTTGGCGCCGCCCTTCGCCCAGACGGGGAGCACGGGGTGCAGAGCGATCCAGGCGAGTAAGGCGACGAAGCCGAGGCCGAAGGGGAGGCCTAACCCGTAGAGCAGCGTTTGTTGCCAGCCATCGGCTTCGGCTGCCCAGATGCCGAATTGCTGGGTGGCGAGGCGGAGGTTGAGGGCGACGATGATAGCGGCGGCGGCCCAGGAGAGCAAGCGGACCCAGAGTTTATTTGTAAACTCGCCCATGCGGGTGCGGTCACTCGTAAATTGGATCAGCGGCAACACGGCAAAGGGTAGCTGGAGACTGAGTACCACTTGGCTCAAAATCAGCAATGGGTAAGTGGCGCCCTCGCCACTAACTAAGATTACGATGACGGCGGGAATGATGGCCACGGACCGGGTGATTAACCGGCGCAGCCAGGGGCGTAGGCGAATGCTGACGAAGCCCTCCATGACAATCTGCCCGGCCAAGGTGCCCGTTAGGGTAGAGGATTGGCCGGAAAGCAGCAGGGCAAAGGCGAACAGAGTGCTGGCCAAGCTGGTGCCGAGTAACGGTGCCAGCATGACATGAGCCTGTTCGATCTGCGTGACTTTTGCGCCGCGCTCGAAGAAGACGGCGGCGGCCATAATCAGAATGCCGCCGTTGACAAAGAGGGCCGCATTGAGCGCGATGGCGGAATCGATCAAGTTATACTTACAAGCTTCTTTCTTCGCGGCGATAGACGAGCCGATGCGCCGGGTTTGCACGAGCGCCGAGTGTAAGTACAAGTTATGCGGCATCACGGTGGCGCCCAGGATGCCGATGGCGACGTAGAGGCTTTCGTCAGTAAGTCGTGGCACCAAGCCAGCGGCGAGTGAACCCCAGTGCGGACTAGCCATCCAGACTTCGAGGCCAAAGCAAAGCCCGATGGTGAATACCAGCACTAAGACCAGAGCCTCCACCATGCGCACCCCGTAGCGGGTGAGCCAGAGGAGTAACAGCGTGTCAGTGGCAGTAAGTAGCACGCCGGTGAGCACGGGCAGGCCGAAGAGTAACTTGAGGGCGATGGCTGCGCCTAAAACTTCGGCTAAGTCGCAGGCGGCGATGGCGACTTCGCAGAGGACCCAGAGCACGAGGGTGACGGGACGCGGATAAGTGTCGCGGCAGGCCTGCGCGAGGTCGCGGCCGGTGACAATTCCGAGGCGGGCGCTGAGGGTTTGGAGGAGGACGGCCATGGCGTTCGAGAGCACGAGGACCCAGAGGAGTTGGTAGCCAAAGCGTGCGCCGCCTTCGAGGTCGGTGGCCCAGTTGCCGGGGTCCATGTAGCCGACGG
>JAYVUQ010000063.1:0-11142 GCA_043787785.1 Bryobacteraceae bacterium | reverse complement strand
CCTACCGCCTGAATCTTGGTGCGCTCGGAAGTGCGGTAACCCGTTAGTTGGGCGCGGACAAACTGATCGTAGGGCACATCGGAGTTGACGGCATTGATGACCCAATCCCGCCAGTAATGAATGCCGGGTGAGGCATACATCAGTTCTTCCGTGTCGGCGTAGCGCAGGACATCGAGCCAGTGGCGGCCATAGCGCACCCCGTGCTGTTCGCTGGCTAAGAGACGATCCAAAAGCTTTTCATAGGCATCGGGCGAGGAATCATTCACAAAGGCAGCTTGTTCAGCCGGTGTAGGAGGAATACCGATCAGATCCAAGTACACACGGCGGAGGAGCGTTGGCGGGTCGGCCAGACCCGTAGGAGAAACGCCCCTCTGGGTGTACATGGCCTCCACGAAGGCGTCGATCGGATGGGGCCGGTTGGCCGGAACAAGAGGACGCGCCAACGGCTGCAAAGACCATAAACGCGGCCGCTTGGACATGGGGGGCACTGCGGGGAGCTTCGGAACTGCCGTCGCCTTTGCGCCCGGTGACTTCGGGGCAAGCGGCTTCACCGGATCCGCGGCGAAGGTGGCGGCCGCGATTACGAACCAAACTGTCAGGAACCGCATCTGGTATTTCACTCTAGAACTAGATTACCGCTGCGACGACCATTTCGAGAACTCGCCGTACGCCGTCATCGACACCGATGGGGCCGTCGCTGAACTGGCTGCGCACAGCCGGCTTCCAGCCATCCCGCGAACCGTTATAGGGATAATCCTGTTTCAGTCCAGTGCGGGCCGGATTGTACTGGCTATCGTCACCGGCCATCTTATAGATCACCATGTCGAGCGATGGAATCACGATGATACCGAAGCCTCCACCTCCGGACTTAAAGTAAGCGTCCGGCGGCGCACCGGCCACGTGCCCGTCGGCATTGTTTTCAAACATGAGGCTCATCGGCGCATGCGTGTTCCACTTCGTCGGCTTGCCGCATAGTTCGACGTAGCTAGCTGGTATCACCTGTTGCTGGTGCCAACGGCCTCGCTTCAGCAAGGCATAGGCAAAGCGCAGATGATCGGTGGAGCGAAGCGCAATGTCACCCCCGCCGGGGGTGTGCGGCAATTCAGAGTCGCCCCGCCGCCGAGCCCAGGCCCAATGGCCCCAACCCAGCGGCTTACCGACCTTGAGATCCAGATATTCATGCAACTCCATGCCGGTGACGTTGCGCAGCACGATCGATGCGACGTGAGGAGAGGACGACGCGTAGGAGTAACCGGTACCTGGCGCGGTCCAAAGCGGTGTGCGCAGCGCGGCCCAGTCCTGTCCCAGCGGTGGATCGGTACGAGGCATCGCCGTCAATTTCACGGCGGGTAAGCCGTTCACAAATCCCGGGTTCGTTCCTTCTCCATGCAGCCCCGCAGACATCGAGAGCAACTGGCCAAGGCTTATATCCGCTTTCCGGGCATCATCCAGCGGTAACGCCTCAGGAAGATACTTACTATTGAATACCTTGGTATCGAGACCCTCCAGAAAAGCAGAGGGGTTCTCTCCGAACAACACACCCCACGCGGCACTGACATAAGCCTTACCGATTGAAGCAGAAGCGGGGTTCGCCTCCCGATTGCCCCGGCCATAATAGCGTTCGTACACCAACCAACCATGCCGCACCACCAACAAACCGCCGTGCTGACTGCTGCGGGATGCGTACTCAAAGGAATGATCGAGTTTCTTCACATCCAAGCCAGCGGTCTTACGGATGGCGGCAGGATTTGTCAACGTGCGCCAGCCGCCCGCCGCGTCTGGCGGTGGAAAATAATCCTGACCTTCGGCGGGAATAGCACCCAGTAGCGCCAATATTATCCAGAGGCGCATTCTAAAAACTTACCCGGACGCTAAATTGCAAGTTACGCGGCAGGTTGGATTGCGGATTTGAGAAAATGCCGAACGTCGCGCTGGTGCTGTTCGTATTCAAACCGCCCATGAGGTGGCGATTTGCCACGTTAAAGGCAGAGGCGCGAAACTCAATATTATTCTTTTCGTTGTGACCGAAGGGCACATTCTTGCTGGCGGCTAGATCCTCGCTGAGCTGATTGGGTTGATAGAGTTGAGGAATTACCGCCGGGACGTTGCCATAAACGAAATTCACCGGCTGCACAAACGCCGCCTTGTTCAAGTAGGGGCTATTGGGGTTGGTGCGATCGTAACTCGGATTCAGCAGAGGCTGACCGGCGACGTAACTACAACGCGCCGCTCCCGCGCCCGCAAGAGTCTGGCCACATCCGCCAACGCCAAACGGTGAGCCGCTCTGATAGCGATGCACTGCCGAAATGCTCCAATTCCCGAGGATCACGTTGGCCACCGGGTGCAGATTCGACCCAAAGGCCTTCCCCTTGCCGACCGGAAGTTCGTAAACATAACCCAACGTATAGACGTGAGGGCGATTCGCCGAGCTGATCACTTTTTCGGTTTGCTGATTGTAGACGTTCTGGCCATTCTGGCTGACTAATGTCTTCGAGAATGTGTAGGAAGTCATCAGCCAAAGGCCTTGGGAATATCGTTTCTGAAAACTGACTTCCAAGCCATTGTAAGTACTATGCCCGGTTTGAGAGGCCACAGAGCCAAAACCAGTGTACTGCGGAAAAGGCCGCAACGCCTGCTGCAATTGCAGATTGGTGGGAAAGCCAGGATAAGGTAGCTTGAACCCGGATGAGATCACGATGGGGTTCGTGAGCGCACTGCTGAGAGGCGTGGTGAGCAGGTTTCCGTAGATGGGGAAGTACTTCGGGTCAAGTTGGTTGAAGTCCAATCCACCTTGGAAAATCTTGATGCCGTAATTGGCGTGGAAGCTGGTCCGCAGAACGGTGGACGGCGTAAAGCTGTGCTCCAGGGTGAAATTGTAGTCGCCGTAGTATCCTGGTTTTCCGGATTCGCCCAGCTTGTAAGTGACACTGCCGTTCACGCCGAGCCCGGGATTCAGTTGCGGTGGACGCTGGCCGTCCACGAAGGCCTTAAAATCATTCAAGCCGCCCTTCTGGGTAAAGGCGATGCCGTTCGACAAATTATTGCCGATAGAGCCGAACCCACCGCCAAATCCCTGAATGCCGGTATCAGCATTATTGTCTTCTCGAATGATGTCCCACATGATCGCTCCGCCGCCGCGCACGACTGTCTTGGAACTCAACTGATAGGCAAAGCCCAAGCGAGGGGCAAAAGCGTTCTTACGGGTATTCACAAGAATAGGACGCTTGGCGGAGGCAAACTCCAAGGCGCCTAAAATATTCCCGGCTGAGGGATTAGGAATCGTGGGGTTGAAATTGCTATTCTGCAGCGCAGCCTCGCGACGCGGCACGCTGTAGTCGTAGCGTAGGCCAACATTGAGGCTAAGCTTGCGGTTGACCTTAAAGTCATCCTGAATGTACCCGGCGTAGTACTTATACCGGAAGTCGATGTCGGCGCCGAAATTAAAAGAGCCGCCACTCGGCAGGCCGAGTAAGAATGCGGCGTAGCCGATGCCGTTTTGGCCGCTGACACTCGGATTCCCCGTTCCCGCCGCGCTATAACTCAACGAACCGGCGCAATTATTGCAATCGATGCGTCGATAACTGATATTCATGTAGCTGCCACCGAATTTCACATGGTGGCGGCCTTTCACCCAGGAAAGTTGATCGCTCATATTGATGGTGCGGCCGGGCGATGCCGTATTGACGCTACCACCGTAGTTCCCAAATTCCGTATTGTACTTCGTGTAATTCGGAGCCTTTTCGCCGCCAGAACCAATCACACCAGGAAGAATGGTCGCCTGACGAAAAGACTCGGGAAGGCCTAGATTCGGCCCTTCGCCTAACTTGCGCTGGTTGAGCCCGAAGGTAAAGTGGTTGAGGAGGTTGGACCTTACGGTGTAGTCGGCATTAAAGCGCCAATAGCGGACATGACCAAACTCTTGGAAGGCTTCCGCAAGGGGACCAGGAATGGGCCCTATCAACGGGTAACTATCGAAATATTGGCGGCTAAACATTCCATTGACATGCAGCTTGCCGGTGACATTGTGGTCGCCCTTGATTGAGTAAACGCCCTGCCAAGCGCCTGGAGTTCGGCCGCCGTTGTTGCGAGCGCGGGTATTATTGAATACCACGTCGGGACTATCGGGCTGCGGCAACTGGCCGAAGATGGTTTTCGCCACCGGGCTGATTCGCTCCGGACAAATGACATTCAGCACGCCGTTGCACTGCAGTGGCTGGCGCAAGGAAGCGTTCGCAATCACGTTGCCGCTGGCATCGAGCGGGTCAAACAGAGGCACCATCTGTCCGGCGGCATTGGTGTACCTGCGGAAATCGCCGTTGCGAAACGCGTTGATCGGTAAGGAAATGAGGTCGGTGCTCGAATAGTTTTTGGCGCGTGACCGCTCACCGGCGAAGAAGAAGAAACTCTTGTTTCGCCCATCGTAGAGCTTCGGGATAAAGACCGGGCCACCGATATTGACGGCCTCCACGTGTTGGCGCTGCACCGACTCGCCACGGGTGCCCCAAAAGAAACCCTTGGCATTCAGTTTTTCGTGCCGAAGCTGGCCCAGGAAGGAGCCGTGCAGCGAGTTGGTGCCGGACTTAGTCGTAAAGTTGAGCACCCCATTCGACGAACGGCCGAACTCGGCCGAGTAAGCCGAGGTCTGAACCTTGAACTCTTCCACCGCTTCCGCACTGACGACACGCATCTGGGGGTCGTTGCGGCGTTCGCTCATCGCCTCCCCACCATCCACCAAAAGGCTCGCGCCGTTGGCTTGTCCGCCGGCGATGCGAGGCGCGCCGCCCGTAGTATCGGGGTCACTCTGCTGGTTCATCGTGACACCCGGGGCCAGACTGGTGAAAGCCAAGTTGCTGCGCAGGCCGCCATTGATGAAGAGCGGCAGTTGCTGGATGGCCTTGTTATCAACGACAGTGCCCAGGTCACTGCGATCCGTCTGGAGCAGTGGCGTAGTAGCTTCCACTTGAACAGTCTCCTGCACCGCACCCAGTTGCATGCGAATGTCCAGGCGTGCCGTGGTGTTCACCTGCACCTGCACATTTGAACCCTCAGCCCGCCGAAACCCATCCTTCTCGGCGGTAACCGAATAGCGACCAGCGGTGAGGGACAGAAAGGTATAGACGCCTTCCGCATTCGTTTCGACGACCTGCTTCTGGCCGTTGGCGGGATTGCGCAACGTTACCGTGGCTGTAGGCACCATGGCGCCAGACCCATCCTGTACGGAACCTGTGATCGTACCGCGGTCTTGCGCGAGAAGCGCAGCGGCAGCGACAAATAGAAAAAGCACGACACAGCGGAATGACATTTGAGACCTCCTAGCCATCGGCTTAGCATATGCCACTGAGAGGTATCCGTCAAACACAACACCGGACGCTCATTTGATATACACTCGCGCCATGCGTTGTAGAGGATTACGAATTGCAGTGACGCTCTGGCTCGGCCTTATAGCAGCCAAGGATGGGTGCGGGCAAACGGCGACGGGCACGATTAGCGTTGTCGCGGAGGACAGCACGCTAGCCGTGGTAACCGGTGCAACCGTGACGGTGACGAACAAGGGTACCGGCTTAACCCGGCAAGGCCCAGCCGGCGATCGTGGCGAATTCCAGGCTACCTTCCTGCCGGCCGGCGAGTACAGTATCAGTGTTCAGGCAAAAGGATTCAAACGCTCGAACATTGCCACGTTCACGCTGCAGGTTGACCAAAATGCGACGGTCCGACTGATGTTGACGCCGGGCGACGTGGTGGAGACGGTCCAGGTTACAGAGTCAACTCCTTTGCTGGAGGCAGACACTTCCTCCCTCGGGCAGGTCATCGAAAATAGGAAGATCCTGGAGTTGCCGCTCAACGGCCGCAATCCTTTTGCGCTGGGGCTGCTGGCGGGCAACACGACACCCGTCGCGGGAATGGGCACGAATCTGCCGTTCATCGCCGGGGGTGGCCGATTCTCCGCCAACGAGGTTCTGTTGGATGGCGTAGACAACAACACCACGGTAACCTCAGGCGCCATCGGACGAAACGGTATTGCCATGCAGCCGAGCGTCGACGCGGTGCAGGAGTTTAAGGTGAAAACAAACTCGTTTTCGGCTGAATTTGGCCATGCCGCGGGAGCAGTTATCAGCGCCACGATCAAAAGCGGCAGCAACGATTATCACGGCACCCTGTTTGAATTTCTACGCAACGACAAGCTGGATGCCAATAACTTCTTTACGAATGCCGCCGGCCTTTCTCGAGCGGCGTTTCGGCAAAACCAATACGGCGGCGTCCTTGGCGGGCGCATCATGCGCAATAAGAGTTTCTTCTTTGGCGACTATCAAGGCACTAAGCAGCGTACCGCCTCCGCATCGAGCATTGGCAGCTTGCCACCGGCCGGCATTCGCAGCGGTGACCTGTCTTCGTTGCGTGTACCCATCTACGACCCTTTCGCCCGCCGCTTGGGGCCGGCCGGAACCGTGATTAGCACGCCGTTTCCCGGGGCGGTGGTACCCTCTTCGCTCGTAAACCCATCTTCCGCAGCAGTCTTGAAGCTAATTCCCGACCCCAATTTCGGAGCCGCTGCAGCACAGTCCCGAAACTTCTTTCGTCAAATCCCCCGGGGGTTTAATGGCGATCAATGGGACGTGCGGATCGACCACGCTATTACTAATAATCATAATCTGTTCGGCAGAGTATCAAAGAGTAATCAGACGAATCCGCAGCCGGGTACGCTCGACGGTTTCATTGGCGGCAGTAATACTCTTTACCGCGATATCTTTCAAGCCGTCCTAAACGACACCTACGTTTTCTCTCCGATGGTGGTAAATGAGTTTCGTGCCGGCTATACCCGCCACAACGGCAGTAGGATCGTCAATGACATTGACTCGGGCACGAAGTTCGCACTCGATAACCGGGTCGCGTTGTTTCCATTTCCAGTGAAGGGATTTCCGTCAATTGCCTTTAACTTTTCCGGCGAGGGAACGGGATCGACGCAGTTCGATGGATGGGGGGGCGGTGCCAGCGACTTGAACTATGAGAACCGGTTTCATTTTGCCGACACCATCTCGATTAACCAGGGAAAACACGGGATGAAGTTCGGCGCCGACCTTCGCCGTAATCGATTCGACACGCTGCGCGGCAATCCATTCTTTGGCCAGTTCATCTTTGGCTCCATCTTCTCCTCTAGTAGTGACGCGCCGGGTTCCGGCGCACCCTTCGCCGATTATCTGATGGGTCTTCCCAGCCTGATTCAGGGAACACAGATGCTGGACTGGGGACGGCAGGCCGATGTATACTTCGGAACGTTTGTACAGGATGATTGGAAGGTGACCAAGCGGCTTACTCTCAACCTCGGTTTCCGCTATGACCTTTACACGCAACCCATCGACATCCGCAATCGCGGAGGGCTATTTGATCTGGACAAAAACCGCTTTGCGGTACCCGGTAAAGATGGCTACACCCGGGGTATCGTCGATGGCGATCATAACAATATCGGGCCGCGCGCGGGCTTTGCCTTTCAGGCTAGCCGAAGGTGGGTCTTCCGCGGCGGATACGGCATCTTCTATGGTTTGCGCGATCAGAATCAGGAAGTAACTCAATTAGCGGGAAATAACCCGAACACCCCGGCGCTGGTTGCTCCGGTAGTAAACGCGTCGCGGACCATTGCCCCGCCGTACACGATTAACACGCCCGTGCAAGCCGGCCCCACCGCCACTACCCTCGAAGGCTTCAGCGCCACCGCGCCACTAACGAGGACGATTCGCTCACAGGGATTTCACGACGCCCGCTTTCCGCGCCTCGAACAATACAACTTTTCCATCCAGTTTCAGCCCGCGGAGAGCCTGTTAATTGAAACTTCTTATCAAGGAGCCCGAGGCCGGGATCTGGCGACGCTATTTATTAACGTCAATCAAGTGCCTTTTGAGTTCGCGCTCGATGGGCGAAACCTACAGCGGTTCCGTCCCTATCCGGCGGTAAATGGCACCGTGATTCCCACGTTCTCCAGAGCGAAGTCGAATTACAATGCCTTCAATTTACGGGTGGAGAAGCGTCACCGCCAGGGCCTCAACTTCCTGGTTAACTATACGTGGCAAAAGAACATGGAAGAGGGCGGCAGCGGCCCGAGCTCTTTCACCCAAAATGGCGGCACATCCATCGCGCTCGATTCCTACAACCTCTCCCGCGAAACCGGGCTGGCGCCGATTGATGTCGCGCATATTTTCAATGTAAGTTACGGATACGAACTTCCGTGGGGGCCGGGTCATCGTTGGCTGAACGGCAAGGGACCACTCGGTAAAGTGGTCGGCGGCTGGCAAGTGAATGGCATCACTACGTTGCGTGGTGGCTTCCCGACCGATATCCGCACCAATCGCCTGCCCCCGATCTTCAACACGTTCAACGTTCCAGATCGCGTTAAAGGCGAACCGATTCAAGTAACCAAAGGCCGCGGCGCCGATCAGTTTTTCAACCCGGCCGCCTTTCGAGTGCCGGGCACCACGCCGAGCACCACCGGCGCGCCCATTCAGCTATTCGGCGACTCGGCCCGGCGGGTGGCGCGCGGACCAGGATCAGTAAACTTTGATTTCTCGCTATTTAAGCAAGTTACTTTTGGCGAGCGGGCCCGGTTACAATTCAGGGCCGAGGCCTTTAACTTAACCAACACGCCCACTTTCAGCCTGGCTAGTTCAAATAGTCCGTCGATGACCTGCATCGGCCGAACGCCAGGATCAGCTTGCAACGACAACAATCCTGAGTTCGGCAAGCTCAGTGGCGCGCAGGCCACGGGACGCCAACTGCAATTCGGCCTGAAGTTTCTTTTCTAGCAAGTAGTTCAAGATCTGAGAGGCCGCCGCGACGGGAGAGCGAGACCCTACCAGTGCATCACTTGGCCGCCGTCCACGTTGATGGTCTGCCCGGTAACTTGCGCCGCGCGCGCCGACGACAGAAAAACCACCATGTCAGCTACCTCGGAAGCGTCCTGCCAGCGGCCTAGTGGGGCCACGGCGCGAATCTTTTCCTGCGCCCAGTCCTCGTAGGTGCGACGCGCGTCAACGGGCTGCCGGTCATTCCATGCCCTCCAGACGTTCTGGTTCAACGGCGTCTTCACCATTCCGGGATTCACGGTGTTTACCCGGACGCCGTCCTTCGCCAAGTCTTTGGCGAGGCACTGGGCAAAGTTGATATTGGCTGCTTTGCTGGCACTATAGGGCGGATCGGTTTGGGAGCCGATTTGCCCGGCCACCGAACCGATGAAGACCATGGTGCCCGCCCGCCGCGCCGCCATGCCGCTGGCCAAAGCTTGCGCTACATGCACCATCCCTAGGATGTTCACCTCCAACACCCCGACCCAATCTGACGGCTCCAGGTTGGTGAACGGAAAGCCGAACTTACCGGAGCCCATTGCCGCCGCATGTACTAAGTGCTGCGCCGGGCCTAAGGCGGCTTCGGTTTCGGCCACGGCCGCCCTGATCGCCCTGTAGTCTTTCACATTGACCGTAAGGCCGAAGGTCGCCACGCTGCATTCCTCGCCCAGTGCGGTGGCGACTTGCGATGCGTTGGGAGCCAGGTCCCAGAGGGCAACTCGGCAACCCTCACGCGCCAAGCCTCGCGCGCAGGCTAAACCGATCCCGCTCGCCCCACCAGTGATGACGGCCACGTGGCCGCCGAGTTCCAAGTCCATACTTCTATGGTCGCCCAGACGGTGCCCTGGGTGTGAAACAATACACGGGAATGCAAGCACCAATGGCTGCGGCGCCCGGTAAGCCGACCTTTGAACAATGGCGGCTACTGGCCCTGCTAGTGGCGGCCGTTTTCGTCAACTACATCGATCGCAGCAACCTCTCGGTTTCCGCCACGGATATTAAGCAGGAGTTCCACCTTACCGGGGCCCAACTGGGGCTGGCGTCGTCATGGTTCTTCGGCTCCTACGCCGTTTGCCAGTTGCTGGCAGGTTGGTTGTTTGAAAAGTATACGGTCCATTTCGTGCTGGGCGCAGGGTCCGTGCTGTGGTCGGCGGCCACGGCGGCCACGGGCTTCGTGGATAGCTTTACAGCGCTCATCGTCACACGAGTGGTGTTGGGTATCGGCGAGTCCGTTGCTTATCCGGCGTTTTCTAAGATTCTGGCATCGGATTATGCGGAGAATCAGCGGGGCACGGCCAACGCCCTGATTGACGCGGGGTCTAAGCTGGGTCCGGCGATTGGTACGTTCTTTGGAGCCATGATCGTGGCACAGTACGGCTGGCGATCGCTGTTTCTGATCCTGGGGTTTGGCGCAATGATTTGGGTACCCTTTTGGGTGATGTGGACACCGCGCAGTAAGAATATCCGGCAGACGGGACCAGTTACCGCGGCGGTGCGCGTCCCTTCCATGAGGGAGTTACTCAAGATGCGCGCGGTGTGGGGCTCATTTCTTGGGCTCTTTGCGATTAACTACGCCTGGTATTTCATGATTACCTGGTTTCCCTACTATCTTGAGAATGTGCGCCATTTTTCAAAAGAGCGCATGGCGACCTATGGCGCCATTCCCTTCGTGATGATTGCCATCGCCGCCACCATCGCCGGCATCTTGGCCGACCGTATCATCGCGAAAGGATCTTCGCCCACCCGGACCCGCAAGGCTTTCATCATTACCGGTTTGCTGGCCACCACCTTGTTACTACCGGCGGGCATGGCGCCCAGCGACGAACTCTCGATGGCGCTCTTTTGGTTGGCGAGCTTTGCCTTCGGTCTCACCACCGCGAACCATTGGGCGGTGACGCAAACCATCGCCGGCCCAGCGGTCGCGGGCAAGTGGACCGGGATGCAGAACTGCTTCGGTAATCTCGCCGGCGTGGTAGCCCCCTGGCTGACCGGCAAGATCGTCGACGTCACCGGTTCTTTCTATCTGGCCTTCGTCGGCGTGGCCGCCATGGCGGTGATGGGTGCGCTGTCGTATGGCTTCCTGGTCGGAAGAGTAGAGCCGATTGACTGGAATCGCAAGGTTGCCTAGGTTTCAAGTTCCGTCCCAGCCTTCAATCTCTTCTATCGCGCTTAGTTCGAGGAACCAGTTAACAATATTTCCACGGCCACGTTCGGGCGGATCCTGGTAACCGCCAATGATGGAGCCACCGGAATTTTGCGGCAAATACAGTTCATGTTACGGGTGAACTTTTAGATACTTAGTAGGGATAAC
>JAYVUQ010000062.1:0-5393 GCA_043787785.1 Bryobacteraceae bacterium | reverse complement strand
CATCGGCTACTCCACCTGCCATTGGTGCCACGTGATGGAGCAGGAGTGCTTTGAAAACGAGAGTATCGCTGAGTTCTTAAACCAGCGCTTCGTCTCCATCAAAGTAGACCGTGAAGAGCGGCCCGACATTGACCGGATTTATATGATGTTCATCCAAGCCACCACCGGCCGCGGCGGTTGGCCCATGACGGTTTTCCTCACCCCAGAGTTAAAGCCTTTCTTCGGCGGCACTTACTTTTCGCCTGGCGACCGTGAAGGCCGCCCCGGCTTCGGCACGCTCATCCAACACCTGGCCAAGGCCTGGGCGAATGACCGGCAGAGTATCCTCGATTCCGGCGAGGCCACCCTTTCCGAGCTCCGCAAATACTGCGTGGTGCGCGCCGCCGGTGACGATGGCGCGCTCGACGCCCAGCAGTTAAGCGACACGCTCTATCAGCAATTACGCCAGAGCTTCGATACCAAGCTGGGAGGCTTCGGCCAACAACCTAAGTTTCCCCGGCCCGTGGTCTACAACTTCCTGCTCCGTCATTTTCATCTCACCGGCGCAGCAGAAGCGCGCGACATGGTCACCAAGACGCTCGACGAGATGGCCCTCGGTGGCATCAACGATCAGATGGGCGGCGGTTTCCATCGCTACTCCGTCGATAGCCAGTGGTTCGTGCCCCACTTCGAGAAGATGCTCTATGATCAGGCTCAACTGGCGATCAGCTATTTGGAGGCCTTCCAGATCACTCGCGAGCCCCGCTACGCGCAAATCGCCCGCACCATCCTCGACTATGTCCTGCGCGACATGACCAGCCCCGCCGGCGGCTTCTATTCCGCTGAAGATGCCGACAGCGATAACCCTGTAAAGCCCGGCCACAAAAGCGAAGGCGCCTTTTACATCTGGACCTATGACGAGATTGCGAAGCTGATCGGCGAAAAGGCCATGACCTGGTTCGCCTACCGCTACGGCTGCGCGCCCAACGGCAACGTCCATCACGATCCCCAACAGGAGTTCGCGCGTCGCAACATTCTTTACCAGTCACGTTCGATTGAGGAGACGGCCCAGCGCTTCGGCTTGAAGCTCGACGACCTGACCCAGACCCTCAACGAGGCGCAGGCCAAGCTGATGGAAGCCCGCCAGCGTCGCCTTCGCCCAGGGCTCGACGACAAGATCCTCACCGCCTGGAACGGTCTCATGATTTCGGCTTTCTCCCGGGCCGCCATCGTGCTCGACGAGCCGCGCTACCTCCTGGCCGCCCAGCGCGCCACCGCTTTCCTCAAAGAGCAATTGCTGACCGCCGATGGCGTCCTCCTTCGCCGTTACCGCCATGGTGCCGCCGCCATTCCTGGATTTCTGGACGACTACGCCTACTTCACCCAAGCCCTGCTCGACCTGCACCAAGCCGACTTCGACCCTCGCCACCTGGAACTCGCCCGCACGTTGGCCGATGATCTGCTCGATCTATTCGAGGACGGACAGCACGGTGGCTTCTTTGCCACCACCGGCCAGGAGGCTGACCTCATCCTGCGCATCAAGGACGACTACGACGCTTCGGAGCCCAGCGGCAATTCCGCCGCCGCTTGCGCGCTGGTTACGTTGCACGCGGTCACCGGCGATGTGCGCTATCAGGATGCCACTGAGCGTCTCTTCCGCGCTTTCACTTCGCGCCTAACGCAAGGCGTTGGCACCTTGCCGCAGTTGGTAGTGGCTCTAATGATGGCGCGGACGCCGCACCGCCAAGTGGTTTTCGCCGGGCCCTACGATGTCGGCTTGCTACAATGCGCTCGCCGCGATTTCGCCCCGTTCCAAAGCATTCTCCGTGCCGAGTGGGCTCCCACCGCCATGCCCGCCATTGATGGCAAGCCCACCGCCTACGTTTGTCAGAACTTCACTTGCCAAGCCCCGGTAACGGCTGGCGAAGCGTTGGCATCCCTACTTCAGCCTGGTTCGACGCAGCTTTAATCTCCCGGATTTTTCCTCGGGTTACATTAGTCACTCCGTCCGGAGGCGAGTACTGTCCCGTGTCCAGCACTCGCCAATCTTCACCCGGCGGAGTCACCCCCAGTTCCAGTGCCACCCGGTCTCGCGGACCTTGGAAGTAAGAGACCTCCAACTCATGCACGCCGCGCGTCAGCACCGCGCTCCCCTCCAGTTTCTCGGCTTGATGAATGCCGTCGTTGTCGATGATCACCTTCTGGTCAATCTTGAGCTTCGACCCGTCGTCCGACGACAGGGTAAACGCGTACCTGCCTTCCCGCTCGATCCAGATTCTGGCTCCGTACAGAATGCCGAACCACTCGAATCTCTTGGTAACGCCAGGAAAACCTAACAGAAAGGACTGTGGCTGGACGTTGAGCTGCGTGGTGTAAATCGTACCTACCGGCCGCATTTTCTCGAGGTTCGGTAGAAACTCGGTGTTCTTCTTCAGAAGATAAACCTGCCCGCGGAAACCTGACGAACTCACCACCGTGGTGCCAAACGTGGGGGGCTCTTGCGCGTGTAAGCAACCGATGATCGCCAGCAACATCCTCACTCTTCCATCCTACTCGCCTCAGTCTTGCTAAACTAAGGTTCAAAGTCTAAGAATCATTTAGGAGATCATCATCAGCATGGAACGTCCCGGTGGAACTACGTTTAAAGGCAGCCCGCTCACCTTATTGGGCACCGAACTGAAAGTCGGCGAGGCTGCGCCCGATTTTGAACTCGTCAGCGGTACGATGCAGCCTGTCACGCTGGCCGGCACGGGTGCCAGTGTCCGCGTCTTTAGCGTGGTCCCCAGCCTCGACACCCCCGTGTGCGATGCCCAAACCAAGCGCTTCAACGATGAAGCCGGCAAGCTTCCCGGTGTCGAGATGTACACCATCAGCATGGACTTGCCGTTCGCCCAAAATCGCTGGTGCAATGCGATGGGTGTGGACAAGGTGAAAATGCTTTCCGATCACAAGGAAGGCAGCTTTGGCGAGTCCTACGGCACTTTGATCAAGGAGTGGCGCATGGAGTCGCGCGCGATCTTTGTTGTAGGAAAAGACAACATGATCAAGCACGTCGAGTACGTCAAAGAAGTCGCCGATCATCCCAATTACGAGGCCGCGTTGGCTGCTGCCGCAGCCGCTTTATAGCCCGGTCACATAAGTTCGACATCGATTCCGGCCCGCCCTAAGTCCTGCCTCGGCAACGACTTTGGCGGGCCTTTTCGTTCCTGCCGGGCATGCAGGTTTGGGACCGACTGCTATGCTAGGAATCGTAGAAAAAGACAACAGATCCTTCCTCCGAAAAAGTGGCGAAAAAGTGTCTGGCACTTTTTTGGTGCTTTTTTGGTGATGCATCTTTGAGTAGTTATCCGAATCTACGGTTTGTTTTGTCAATTTGGATCACGCGCTGGCGCGCTGGCACGTACCCCCGGATTGGGCATAATTATTTTCTAGCCTCCGAATTTCAGTGGCGCTCTACTCAGAGTTTCGCTAAGCTTAAATTTCTAAGTTTAAGCGAGGCTCCATGTTGAATTCATTGGCACTAAATATTTTTATCTTGACCACAATCACATTCGGCATAGCTCAAGCTCAGGTCGCCCTCACGGGTAAAATCTCTGACCCTCAAGGGGCGGTGATCCCAGGCGCCAAAGTGAATGTTTACTTGAATGGGAGCCAGACTCCCAACTCCTCCCTCTCTGACGCGATGGGTTCGTTTCGTTTCGCCTCGCTCGGTACGGGCACGGTGCTCGTCCAGGTGGCAGCCACCGGATTCCGCAGCGCGTCCCGCGCGCTTCGCCTCAGTGCCACCCAGGAAGAGAATTTCTCCCTGGAGATCGCGGGTTTGAGCGGCTCGGTGGTGGTCACCGATTCTGGCGCGCCGCAGAATATCGACCAAGCCACGAAGGCCATCACCGTCATCACCGCCGAAGAAATCGCCGCGCGCAACGAGTTTTCGCTCGCTGAGATTCTCCGCACCACTCCTGGCATCCAGATCCGGAACTCCGGGGGGCTGGGCCAACTCACCCAGATCCGCGTGCGTGGCCTGCGTCCCGATGCCACGGCCATCCTCATCGACGGCTTTCGCTTTCGCGACCCTTCCACCACCCAGGGCGATGCCAGTTCCTTTGTCTCGAACCTGAACTTTGTGAACGCCAGCCGGGTGGAGGTGCTGCGCGGGTCGGGTTCATCGCTCTATGGCAGCAATGCGGTGGGCGGTGCGGTGAACATGGTCACCGATCCCGGCGGCTCTCCGATGAAGGGCCAATTGCAAGCCGAGGGCGGCGGGCTGGGTTTTATGCGTGGCCGCGCTACGCTGGCTGGCGGTTGGCTCAAGAACCGGCTCACTTACAGTGGTGGCTTCTCGCACATCAATGTGCTCTCCGGAGTGGACACGAATGATCGCATGCGGTCTACCGGCGGCCAAGCCTTTCTGCGCTATGACCTCACCCAAAGCCTCAAACTTACTGCGCGGTTCTATGGCTCCGATGACTTCGTCCAGACCAACGTCAGCCCGACGACCACGGGGATCCCGGCGGCCAATATCCCGCTTACGGGCATCGTTCCCGGGATCCCCCTCGCCCAGGATCAGGTACTCAATCTCAACGCTGGCCGCCCGGTGAATTACGGCAACGCTACTTACATTCCCGGCCGCGATGACCCGGACAATCGCCGCACTTCCCGCTTCGGCACCAGCGCATTTCGCGCGGAACAGGTCTGGCGGCTGGTTACCTTACAAGCGAGTTACCAGCACCTCACCACGAATCGGTTCTTCGCTACCGGACCCGCCGGCGGAGGCTTTCAGCCGGTCGCCACCAGTATCACTAATCCCAGTGGCACCAGCGATGTCGCCGACGGCCGCATCACTCTCCGTCCCCTTCATCAGTATCAATTGACGGCCGGATACGAATTTGAACGCGAGCAGTTTATCGACCGGCAGAATAATGGCTTGCCCGCCCCACGCACTATTCTCACCCGGGGGGATATCCGCCAAACTTCCAGCGCCGCCTTCATGCAGCATCAATTCGCTTTGCTCCACGACCGTCTCCAAATTCTCGTCTCTGGCCGCGTACAAGTCTTTCAATTGGCGCGGCCCATTTTTGAGCTCACCGGAACGGCAAATAACTACGACCGGGTGACCGTGTCGGCCCCGCCCCGCGCACTTACTGGCGACGTATCCGCAGGTTATTTACTGCCAGGCATTGGTACTAAGGTGCGTGCCCACTTCGGAAATGCCTACCGTGCACCGGCCCTTTACGAGCGCTTTGGCGGAGGATTCTCCAATAACCCGGTAACCGGCATCGTCAGCTTCTCTCCCTATGGCGACCCTCGGCTCGCCCCCGATCGCTATAGTGCGGTCGACTTTGGCTTCGATCAATATCTATTTCACGAACGCTTCCGGCTCTCGACGACTTACTTCTATACCAGGATTCAGCAAG
>JAYVUQ010000061.1:0-6300 GCA_043787785.1 Bryobacteraceae bacterium | reverse complement strand
GGCTCGCCGACGAACTCAGCATTGGCGGAACGAAGGTCTGCGGCAGTTGCACGGTGAAAGCGCCGCTTTACCCCGAAATCGTCAACCGCATTGAGAATGCCCTGCGCTCGAAGGTAAATGCCGAAGCCTGCTATGACGCTACCGGCAATATCTTCCAGATCAAACTGCTGCAACCGTAGCCGTAGTGACGATAGTTACCGGTCACCAACGATGGCAAATACCATGATTCGATTCTTACTTTTCGCCGCCTTTGCCGGGTCTCTGCCTGCTCAAACACGGCTCCCCACGCAGGCAATCCAGAGGGGTAACGGGCGGCTCACGCCGCCGGGCGCTCCCTTCCGTTCAGCAACTGTCTCCGGCGTCGGCAACGGAGCGGACTTCTCCTCCTCCGTCGCCCCCGGTTCGCTCGCCAGCGTCTTCGGTTCAGGCTTCGCGGAGACGGCCGCCTCACCGTCGGCCCTGCCATTTCCCACTTCCTTCAACGGCGTCTCCATCAGCGTGAACGGGCGTCCCGCGCCCATCACTTACCTGAGCCCGACCCAAATCAACTTTCAGATTCCCGTAGCCACTCCTGCGGGCAACGCCACCCTTACGGTGACCAGCGGCGGCGTCATCAGTAACTCTCTTTTCTTCCCGGTGGTCCCGACGGCTTTGGGCATCTTCCAGTACGGCACCAACCGCGGCATTGTCCAAAATCAGGACTATTCGCTCAACACGACCGCCGTTCCCGCGGCGACGAGTTCGGCGGTGATCGTCTATTTGACAGGCATCGGGGTGACGGCTCCGGCAGTCGTAGACGGCATGGGCTCTCCCGCGGTGCCGCTCGCGAAACCCAGCGGCACCGCCACCGCCACCATCGGTGGCGCCAATGCGCAAGTGCTCTTTCTCGGCTTGACGCCCGGCAACGTTGGCTTGGCGCAGGCCAATCTGCTCATTCCCCCGTCGCTCAGCACGGGCGATTACCCGTTCACCATCACGCTGAACGGGCAAACCAGCCGTCCAGCCCGGATCGCGGTTCAAGGCACGAGCACCCCTCCTACGGGCGGCGGCACCGGCATCGGCGGCCTGCCCACGGGCGGCACTTGCGTCTCCGGCAAGGTCGATTACATCGGCTTCTCCCTCGAGAAGCGCGCCTCCCGCCAAGCGGACGAGGTGAGCATCGGGGGCACCAAGCTGTGCGCCACTTGCCAGCTGAAACCGCCAATTTACGGCAACTTCTCCGACAAGCTCGAAGGGGCCCGCGTCGAGGGTCTGACTGCGGACGCCTGTTACGACTCGTTTGGCACGATGAACTACGTGCGCCTGCGGCCGTGACATTCCAGTCCCAGGTTCGGCCGCGAGAAGGCCCAACTTTCCGAGGCGTCGATGGCTCGGGCGTTGGGCGTGGATGTCGGCCGATTTCGATCTTCGCTTGGTGGGCACCGTGGAGGTAAAAGTCACCGTGAAAGAAATTCCTCACCGGCGGCTTTCCTGCCGCTCGCCAACTAGGGTCGTCAAGCTTCGCCACCCGGCCTGATAGGTCAGGCACTCTAAACCTGTCCGGCACCGGCATCGCCGCAGCCCCCGGCGGCGGCTCCGGGACGGGCGGAAATTCCGAGCCGTCCTCCGCGTCGACGGTGGTACCTTTAAATTCTTGAGCGGCTTCAGCCAAGGCGGGGTGCAGAGGCTACTTCGTCAATCGCCTGACGCCCGCTTCCTACCCTGCCACCTTGTGGAAAGTGCTGATCCAGTTTCCGGCCAGCGGTACGCCACCCAATGGGCTTGCCCCTCGGTTCCGCCATTCAGATCGTCAGATCTTCCACCACCGGCAGCGGACCGCAGTTGCCGGGCATCACGCTTACGCGCACCAATGCCACGGTCACCGGCTTCAACACGTTCATCGAGTACGACGTGCCGGCGCTCACCCTACAAGATGGAGATTTCCTGGTGGGCTTCACGGTTTTTAACCCGCAGGGCATCTATCCGGCGGCCGTCGATGTCTCATCGCCCATGCAGCGCTCCTACATCGGCAGCGACGGAATCAACTTCTTCCTCTACGAAACCATTCCCGGCGTGCGCCCCGGCAACCTCGGGATTCGGGCCCTGGGCGACTACGGCGGAGCCACCGGCGGTGCCACTCTCGCACTCTCCCTCCGCATCTCGCCCACGTCTCTGTCGTTTACCGCCGCGGATATCGGCACCCCGAAGTTTGTTCGCGCGGACAATCCCAATTCCCCAACCGTCACCATTGTGCGCGTGTTCAGTTCGGCCCCGAACTTCGTCAATGCCACGCCGTTGCCCGCGCCCACCGGGCCGGGTTCGTTCAATTTCGTCTCGATCCGCTACGCGCCCACCGGCGCCGGCACCCACACGGCCACCATCACCGTCGAGACGGACCCGCC
This sequence comes from Bryobacteraceae bacterium, assembly GCA_043787785.1. Classification (GTDB taxonomy): domain Bacteria; phylum Acidobacteriota; class Terriglobia; order Bryobacterales; family Bryobacteraceae; genus JALHNI01. The sequence continues at coordinate 3,919 of JAYVUQ010000061.1, read as the reverse complement.
CTCGGCCACGGCACAATTCAACGTCACCGGGGTTAACTCCGCTCCACCGGCGAATGCTTGTGTCGCCGCGCCGGCCAATCAAGTCACCTGGCTCACCGGCGACGGCAACGCCACGGACCTTGCCGGATCGAACCCCGGTGCGCTCCTCGGCGGTGCCACCTTCACCACGGGCAAGGTTGGCCAGGCCTTCCAGGTCAACGGCACCCCCGCCCACGTCTCCTTGGGTGATCCGGCCAGCCTGCGTTTCACCTCCGCTATCACCATCGAGGCCTGGATCAACCCGAACGCGGGACCGGCCGCGGGCACCCTGACGGCTATCGTCACCAAGTGGGCCCAGATCGCGTCCCCTTTGGCGAATTCCGACTGCTATGGTTTACCATCCCCCTCAACACCTGGACGCATGTCGCCATGACCTTTGACTCCAGCAACGGCTTGCTTACGGCCTACGTCAACGGCCAGCCGGTCAACAGCATCACGTCTCGCGGACAAATCCTGGCTACCAGCCGCAAGGTGCTTATCGGGCGCCAAGACTCGTTCCTGCCGCGTGCCTTTAGCGGCGCGATCGACGAGGTCGGCATCTACGGCCGGGCGCTTTCCGCCGCATAAATCCAAGCCATCTTCAGCGGCGGCAGTAACGGCAAATGTAAGCGCTGATGGCCTCGCCGGGCGGTTCCACCCCAGGACCCTTGACGGCCGGGAAACGGGGCCATCCACGGGCGGGTACAAAGCCATCCCCCCAAACCCACTTATCGGCGAAAGGCAATATGCCACGCAGACTTCGCTTCGCGCAGGCCGATTACTGGCTTCATCGGTACATCCCGGAATATGCCCCGCCGCTGCTGCGGTCGTTGCCGGGTTGGTTTTCGGATACCGACCACGACCGGATCAGCGCTAGGCACTCGACAAATTGCAAAGCGTCGATCCCCGGAGATCCGGGCATGATGCCTTTCTACCGGGACCCTGCGCCGCGAAATGCGCCTGGCAAAAGCTTAGTGAATGAGCCCTAACCGCTAATCGCTCCCTACGGAAAGCACTGGCGCACCCAGGATTGCGGCCCGGGGAGTAATTCCCAGGCCCGGCGCGCTCGACGCTGCCAACCGTCCCTGCATCCGCTGCGGCGCGCCTTCGGCGATGCTGACGGTGACGTAGCTGTTAAAATCGGTGGCCGAAAAGAGCAACTCCTGCGGCGTGCTGTGCGCCAGATGGGCGATCGCGGCGGTAATGATGTCGCCGCCCCAAGTATCCTCAATCGTCATCGCGATCCCCAGTGACACGCAAAGGTCACGGATCTGGCGGGCCTTGGTAAGCCCGCCCACCTTGGAGATCTTGAGGTTGATGACGTCCATCGCTTGGTCGGCCACGCCGCGCATCACCATGCTGAGGTCGTCAATCACTTCATCGAGGATGAAGGGTCGGTCGGTATGACGCCGGACGGCCAGGCATTCCTCATACGACAGACAAGGTTGCTCCAGATAAACGTCGACGTCGCGCACGGCGTGAGCCACGCGCACCGCTTCGTGCTGCCGCCAGCCGGTATTGGCATCGGCAATCAGGACGTCGCCGCGGTGAAGCTCGGCGGCGACGGCACGGATGCGTTCAATGTCGGTGTCGGGGTCGCCGCCCACCTTGAGCTGGAACTTGGTGTAGCCTTCGGCGCGGTAACTGGCCACCTTGGCGGCCATCGCCGCGGGCACCTCTTGCGAGATGGCGCGGTAGAGGGCAAAGTCCTTACCGCAACGGCCGCCCAGCAGCGTCACCACCGGCAGCTGGGCGGCTTTGCCGAGGATGTCCCAGCAAGCCATGTCGATGGCTGACTTCACGTAAGGATGTCCGCGCATGAGCTGATCCATCCGCCGGTTCAGGTTCCCAAGCCCGGTGGGATCGAGGCCGATCAAACCGGGCGCGAGTTCCGCAATGCCCGTGCGCGCCCCATTGGCGTAGGCGGGCAAGTAGGCCGGCCCCAACGGGCAAACCTCGCCATAGCCGGTGATGCCCGCGTCAGTGTTTACCTCGACGACAGTGGAGTCGAAGACATCGACCGAGTTACCCCCTGACCATTTATACTTGCCTTCGTGGAGCGGAAGCTCGACGCGATACGCGCTGATTTTCGTGATACGCATGTTCCGGCTATTCTACCCTGGACCCCTCGGTTGCGGATGAAATACCCAGAATGTCCCATCTGGTTCTAGCCAAAATTTGGACCCTGGCGACGCGGTCCGTTTTCGCAGCGGGCTATGCCGGAATCTGGTGCCAATCACTCTTAAAGAACGGCGGCGTGCCCACGCCCTCACTGCCTGAAATCATCACGGGGTTGGTCACCGACTTCTTCGACACGCTGGGGATCGGGTCCTTCGCGACCACCACCTCCGTCTTCAAGTTCACCGGCGTGGTGGACGATGAACTGATTCCCGGAACTTTGCACGTCGGCCATACCTTGCCCGTCATTCTGCAAGCCTTCATCTACATTTCCGTCATCGAAGTGGACCCGGTGACCTTGGTGCTGATGATCGCCAGCGCCACCATCGGCGCCTGGTTTGGCGCCGGACGGGTGGCCGGATTGCCGCAGCGGCACCTGCGGATTGGCGTCGCCTGCGCCCTGCTCGTCGCGTTTTTGGCGATGCTGGCGAGCCAGCGGGAACTCTACCCCGCCGGCGGAGCGACGCTCGGTCTCTCCGGAGGGAAGCTGGTGTTCGCCGTGGCGGCCAACGCCCTGATTGGGGCCATCAGCACTTTGGGCATCGGCATCTATGCGCCAAGCATGACGTTGGTGAGTCTGTTGGGGGATGAATCCGGTGGCGGCGTTTCCGATCATGATGGGCTCGGGGGCGTTCCTGATGCCGGTGGCCAGTACCCGTTTCGTACTCCGCGAAGCTTACTCGCCGCGAGTCGCGCTGGAGCCCACCTTCGGTCGTTTGGTGGGCGTGCCGATTGCCGCGTTTCTCGCGCAGTCGCTGCCCTCGATGCGGTGCGGTGGCTGGTGCGGTTGATCGTGTTGTACGCGGCGCAGGCCATGTTACGGAGCGCGTTCCAGAGTATTTGGTTCCGCCCTCCCTCGGAGAGCATCTACCAAAGAGCATGCCCGAACTCCCTGAAGCCGAATACATGGTCCGCCGTTTGCGCGAGTCGGGTGTAGGCATCATCATCCGCGTGAAAATGCTGCGCCCCGGGATGACCGGCGGGCAGCCCCCGCGACTGTTGTCGAAGTTGGCGGCAAACCAACCCATCGTGGGCTACAGCCGCCGCGCCAAGAGCGTTCTGATTGAACTGGCCAACCAACATACGATCCGCATCCGGCTGGGCATGAGCGGCCATGTCTATCGGGTGATCGACGCGAAGCACCTGCCCAAGTACACGCGCATCGCCCTGGTGCTACAGGGGGGCGGAGCCTTGGCTTTTGAAGATGCCCGCACTTTTGGCGATATCACCATCCACCCCAATGCGAGCCTGCCCCACGTCTTCGCACATTTGGGCCACGAGCCGCTCGATCCAGCCTTTACGCCCTCCGTGTTGGCCAAGGCACTGCAAGGAACCCGCGCCCCGATCAAGCCCGTCCTGCTCGACCAAAGCCGTGTCGTGGGGCTGGGCAATATCTGGGCCGCCGAAGCCCTTTGGCACTCGCGAATCCATCCCACTTCACCCGCCCGCGAGCTCACCACGAAGCAACTCAAAGCGCTGCACCGGGCCATGGTCAGCGTGCTCTCCCAGGCCGTCGAGAACACCTTTCTCGCCACCGAAAGTGGCGCCGACTTCCCCGAAGCCGACCTGCTCGCCGTCGCTGTCTACCAGCGCAATGGCCAACCCTGCCGCCGCTGCCGGCAACCCATTGAACGCTTCGTCCAGGCCGGCCGGAGTACCTTCTTCTGCCCGGTTTGCCAAGCCAACCATCTGCGTTAGGGGACGGCCACTTCAAGCAGAAGAC
>JAYVUQ010000060.1:0-3240 GCA_043787785.1 Bryobacteraceae bacterium | reverse complement strand
GGAATGTCAGCCCGGCCCCTTCAAACCACTGCCACACGCGAGCCCAACCGGACCCGACCTGAGCTTTGCCTCCGAGCCAATACCAAAACTCCTCCATCCCGAAGCTCACTCCCAAGAGCGATAGCGTCAGAGCAAGCGGAACCCAGCGGGTGGCAATGCTGTTAAGCTTTGCCTGCTCATCCGCCGACTTCTCCTCGTAGTTGGACTCTTCAATTTCCCGCGCGTACCTCAATTGGTCCAGCACCTCGCGATTCAACTGCTCGATCCTCATGGATTTGCGCAGGCGATCGAAGAGTTCAAGGGCCTGAATCTGGTTGGAGACTTCCGAGAAGTCGAAGCGCGCCAAGTAGTGGGCGAAGTCTTCGGAGAGCCAGCGCTGGTCGTCGTGAAACGCTTGCCGATTGTTACTTTCGGTGGAGTATTCGCGCAGGAGGTTGGATAGGCGGTCCCAGAAGATCATCAGGGAGCCGCGCTGCATCACGGCGAGTAGATTTAGGAAGAAGTAATGATGGCGGAAATGTCCGCGGAACATGGGGCCATGGCCGCCCGGCTTGATCAGCTCAAAGTCGCTCACCAGCATGGTGAAACTGTAACCGCTGGTGGCATAGCGGGTGTTCATCCAGCCTTCGTCATCATTCCAGAAGCGATCGTAGAAGACGTCTTGCTCGCGGAGGAAATTGGGGTTGTAAGCGAACCCGCCTGCGCCCTCGTCCAGATAGGCGAGGCGGTACATTTGACTCTCAGGCAGTGAATGGGGAGCCGATAGCGCTAGGCGCACCATGGCGTAGGCGCGCTCATCGCCCAATTGTTCGTAACAGAGGGCGCTGTCGCGTGCCTTGCGGGCGGCGGTTTCGCCTTGCTTGAGCTGCTGAATCTCCTCCGTAGTGAAATCGTCCCATGGCTGCAGCGGTTTGATCAACGAGGCCCAGTGAGGAACGAGTGGGGCGCGCCGATTCTTTCGCGTTTCGGCCACGAGGTCCGGCTGGCAGGCGAAGAAGTCGCTCATTTCGCCAACGGTTTCCTCCTGTGCGTTAATCCAGCGGGCGCGATGGGGACAATCGGCGGTGGCGAGCGTGCGGTTAGTGACGTTGAAGTAGGGCGAGTAGACGCGGCGCACTTGATTCACCAAGTCGCATGCGAGCTTGAAGTCCGTCTTTTCGGTGATGGGCAGCTCGAGTTCCACGGCGAGGATGGCCAAGTCGGTGGTGAACAGGAAGAGCTGCATCCGGTTTACGTTTAACGTGACCGTGAGTTCGCCGCGGAGTTGCTTGCAGGGTTCGGGCGGGCGGGACAGAGTCACTTCCAGATGCTGGATGTCCTTACGGACGAGCACTTCGATAGCGCGCCGCCGGTCATCTTTTTCGTAGAGGAGCTTCTGTACGAACGGATGAAAGTAGACGAACTCGGCGTACTGTTGTTGCGCCTGGTAAAGTTCCTCGACGCCGAATTTGCCTTCGAGTGGATTGGCGACGCGGTCCCAACCCCCTTCACCTGTTGCGATGTGGTCAGCATAAGCCCGCAGCCAATCCGAGGGCGAACCGTCGCGCTTGGCGCGGGTCCCAAAGAGGGGGCCCTGCGCCTGGAGGGAGAACGGCCACAGCAGGATGGTATCGAGGGCGCGGACCGGAGGGTATTCGACCATGACCGATGGTCGGGGAGGCGGGGGTGCTCTGTCAACTGTTGGATCCTACCCGTTGGCATGGACTTGAGTCTTCGAGCCGCGACTGAAGGGCGGGCCCGATTCAGGCGACGGAGGCGTGGCCCGCTTCCATTATGTGGCCTACGGTTAAGGCGAGCCGATTTCGCTTTATGTGGCACGGCGCGATCCAGGTTGAGTTCGGCTGCCGTGCCCGTTTCCCCGCCGCGCCTGATTGAGCCGCGACCGGAGGGAGCGGTCCGAATGGTCCGGTGAGGTGGAGCGTGGCCCGCTTCCTTCAGGCGCGGCTGGAGGGCGGCACAAGCGGCGAAGATTCTGGTGGCCCGCTTCAATCCCCTTCAGATCGGGGTAGGGGTGGCCACCCTGGTCAAATTATGACCCATAGAGTGTTTGATTTACAAGGGGGAAAATCACCGCGCCCCACTTTCGCTGCCAAAGTCTGTTTTTTGCTGCCAAAATCAGTCGCCAAAAATGGACTTAACTCCCTTCGGATCAGATGATTAGAACGAAAATCACCGCGCCTGTTGAAATATTCGACAATCAACGATGACAAAACCGACACCTGCGCTTTTCGCTTGACAAAAGCGTATCATAACGCGGACTCTATGGGCACTTGCCGGGCTATGATCTTACCGAATCGGACGTCGAAGCCGCCTATTTGCGGGTGCTGGAGAATCAGGGCTGTGCCGGCGTGGATGGCGTCAATCTGCACCAGTTCTCTGAGGATGCGGCGTTGCGGTTGGCGTTGTTGCGGCGGGAGCATAACGGGGGCGAGTATCGGGCGTTGCCTTTGTTGCGGATTGTGGTGGAGAAGAAACCGGGGTCGACGGCGACGCGGACTTTGCTGGTGCCTTGCGTGCGGGACCGCATTTTGCAGACCGCCTATGCGACGCAACTTTCGCGAGCCTTTGAAGAAGAGTTTCTCGATGTGAGCTACGCTTACCGGCCGGGGCGTGGGGTGGACCGGGCCATTGCGCGGATCCGGCAGTTGCGAGATGAAGGGTATTGGTATGTGGTGGATGCCGATATCCGGGCCTATTTCGATAATGTGGATTGGGGCGTGTTGAAGGCGATGCTGCTGGAGAGAGAGTCGCCGGGGGTGGCGGCGCAGTTGGTTGATTGGATGGCGACGCCGTATTGGGATGGGCAGCGGGTGCGGGGGCGGAAGAGGGGGGTGCCGCAGGGGTCGCCGGTGTCGCCGTTGCTGGCGAACTTGTATTTGCAGGCGCTGGATCGGGCGCTGGCGACGCGGGACAGCAAACTGGTGCGGTATGCCGATGACTTCGTGGTGTTGACGCGGACACCAGCGCAGGCGGAGGCGGCGTTGACGTTGACGGGTGAGGTGTTGCGCGGGCTGAAGCTGGAGCTGCATCCCGAGAAGACGTCGATTACGAACTTTGGCGAGGGGCTGCGCTTCTTGGGCGCTTATTTTACGAAGGATGAGATCTGGCAGCCTTGGAAGGATGGGCCGAGGCCACAGGGGCGGGTGGTGGCGATGGCGAGGCCGATGCCTTGGCCTTTGCTGGAGCGGTATCGGGCACCTTTGGTGGCGGTGTTGGCGGCTGGTTTGGCGGCTGGTTTGG
>JAYVUQ010000059.1:0-7205 GCA_043787785.1 Bryobacteraceae bacterium | reverse complement strand
TCGCACTGGGTTCAGGCGGCGGGCGATCAAGGAGGCGGATGGCATGGGTGGTGGGACCCGCTCACGTTCGTTCGCGGCTGGCGGGTCCAGGCGGAATTGTGGAGGGCAAGGCTGGTCTCAGCGAGGTGCCGGGTAGGAGTGAGGGCGCTGGAATGGCCAGGTTGGGGTCGGGGTAATTTCGCTGAATTGGCTTTGTAAATCGGAAGGTGCCCGCACCGCTGACGCGGTGGGCTACCGAGCGATCGAGCACAGGTGATACGGGGTTAGTTGGGTTTGCGGCGGTAGATGTGGATTGTGGGGAAGGTGTGGATGAGTTGGTAGTGGGCGAGCCAGGGTTGGAGAGCGGGATTTCTGTCGATGGCTAGGTTGGGGTTGAGGGGGCCGAGGCCGTCGGCGATCCAGGTGGGTTGGGTGGCGGCGAGGCGGGCCAGGTGGGCCTGGGTGTTGGCGAGGCTTGAGGGCTGGGAGGAGATGAGGTGGCGGTCGGCGAAGACTCCGGTGAGGGGTTGGCTTTCGAGGTAGGGCGTGCCGAGGGGAGCGCGGGTGAGGACGTGGAGTTCGGGACGGTAGCCCCAGATGAAGAGCGACTCGCCTTTGGGCAGGAAGCGGGCGGCACGTTGGGTGTCTTCAAAAAGAGCCAGATCGGGATTGGGTTGGTTTTGAGCGGTGCGAAGGTAGCCGGGGCCGAAGCGGATGAGGGGAATCAGCAAAAGCAGGAGCATGAGGGCGGGCCGGCCCATGGATAGGCTGGGGGCGGAGAGCAGGGCGAGGGGCGGGACGAGAGCGAAGTAATAGCGGGGGAAGAAGCGCAGGCCTAGGGCGACGGAGGCGAGCATGAGGAGGGGCCAGGCGGCGAATCTCCAGCGTGTTTGGCTTTCACGGCGGAGGGTGAGGATGGTGCCAAGGACGAGGGCGGCGGCGAAGCCGAGCCAGTTGGCGGTGCGTTTGAGGCCTTCGAGCCAGGGGGAGGCGAGGTAAGGGTCGCTCGAGTAGAGGGCGCCCCATTGCCAGACTTTTTGCCAATAGTCGGCGGCGGCGCCGAGGGTGGTGAGGGCGAGGGCGAGGGTGACGAGGGGAAGGGAGAAGCCGGCGAGGAGGAGAGGGTAGGCGGCGAGGGGCAGGAAGAGAGCGGCGGCGGCGAGGACGAAGAGGCCTTTGGCGTGGATGCAAAGGGCGAGACCGGCGAGGAGCCCGGCGGCGAAGGGTTGGTTGCGCCAGGCGAAGCCGATGGCGAGGAGGTGGGGAAGGACGAGGAGAAGATCGGGGGCGATGGCGATGACGGCGGCGGGGAGGCCGAAGGTGAGGAAGAAGGCGGTGAGGGCGGCGGCGAGGTGGGCTTCTTTGAGCGAATAACGGGCGCGGGCGGCGAAGAAGGCGGCGGTGGCGCAGGCGAAGATGAAGGCGGCGGACAGGAGCCGGAGCGGCCAGCCTTGGTGAGCGCCGCAGAGGAGGTAGAAGAGCATGGCGAGGGGGGGCTTGTCGTACCAGAAGTCGCGGTAGGGAACGAGGCCTTGAAGGATGGCGAGGGCGCCGGACATGGGGTAGGCTTCTTCGACCCAGAGGACGCGCCAATGGGCGAGGCGGGTGGCCAGGATGAGCAGGAAGAGGCCGAGGCCGAAGCGGGGATTCATGGGCGTTTTTATTTTAGTTTGTGGCGCGCAGGGATTCGTCGGGTGAGTTGTCGGTGAATGCAACCCACCGCTAACGCGGCGGGCTCGCACGGCGGGTTAGTTACCACTTGAGGTTGGGGGTGGGGGCCAGGAGTTCGCCTTGGGGGCCCGGGATGACGCCTACGTTGCGGAGGGCTTGGAGGAGGGGGCGGAGGTTGGTGAGGGGATCGGGGGGGTGGGCTGAGATATCGGCGTTGTCGTCGGAGTTATCGCCTTGGTTGCTGCTGAGGCGGGCGGCGAGGGCTTCGAGGGGGGATTTGCGCTTGGGGAATTGCTTGAGCTCGACGGAATCGGAGTCCTTCAACTTGATGGCGCGCTTAGCGGCGTTGAGGGCGGCGTTGAAGCCGCCGAGCTCATCGACGAGGCCGATGGCGAGGGCGTCTTCGCCGCTCCAGACGCGGCCTCTGGCGATTTGGAGGACTCGCTCTTTGGGAAGCTTGCGACCGGCAGCGACGCGGGAGGTAAAGGTTTCGTAGATGCGGTCGAGAGAGGAGCGGAAGCGTTCGAGTTCGGTGGGGGAAAAATCTTGCCCGGAATCGTAGATGCTGGAGTTTTGGCCATATTTGACGGCGTCGTAGGAGAGGCCGAGTTTTTCAAAGAGACCGGCCATGATGAATTTTCCGGAAAGGACGCCGATGGAGCCCGTGATGGTGCCGGGTTGGGCGAGGATGCGGTCGGCGTCCATGGCGACCCAGTAACCACCGGAGGCGGCGACGGCGCCCATGGAAATGATGACGGGCTTGCCTTTTTGGCGGGCGCGTTGAATTTCGCGGCCGATGACGTCGGAGGCGATGGCGCTGCCGCCGGGCGAGTCGACGCGGAAGAGGATGGCTTTGACGGCGGAATCGTCCATGGCCTGGCGGAAGGCGGCGCTGACGGTGTCGGAGCCCATGGAGGAGCCGCCCATGATGGGGTCAGAGGAGCTTTTGCCGGAGGTGATGGCGCCGACGCCATAGATGAGGGCGATGCGGGGGCCGGTGTCGTTGAGTTTTTTGGCGGAGGCGTGGTACTTACTCAAGAAGAGTAACTTGGCGTTGGGGCCGGCCTTTTTCTTCGCTTGATCGTAAGCCTGATCGCGGTAAGCGAGTTCGTCGACGAGGTGGTAGGTGACGGAGTCGGGGGCAAAGTGGGGCGCGTGATCGATGAGGTCTTTGACTTTGTCGACGTTGATGCCGCGGCCTTCGGCGATGCCTTTGACGACCTGGTTGAAGAGACTGCCGACGAGCTTGTCAGTCGCTTCGCGATGGGCGGGAGTGAACTTCTTTTCCATGTAATAGTCGCGGGCATTTTTGTATTCGTAGCGGCCTTCGAAATGAGGCTGGACGCCGAGCTTGTTGAGCGTGCCGCGAATGAACTGCTGGTCGGCAAAGATGCCGGTGATGGAGACTTCGCCGGAGGGGAGGAGGAAGATACGGTCGAAGCTGGTGGCGAGGTAGTAATTGCCGAGGCCGCCGAAACTTTCGGAGTAGCCGTAGACGAATTTCTTTTTGGCGCGGAATTTGAGGATGGCTTCGCGGAGGTCCTGCATGGTGGCGACGCCAACGGGCGCCGAACCGAGATTGACGAGAAGGCCGGAGACATGGGCATCGTTGCCGGCGGCCTCGAGAGCGTCGAGATAGTCGCGCAAGGTAAGGGCGTTGCCGCGGCCGGAGAGGGCTTGAAAGGGATCGTCGCCGGACTCTTCGGGAATGGCGGCGAGGGACCATTCCAGGACGAGCGGCCCACTGTAGGTTTTCGTGCCGCGGAAATAACGGCCGGCGAGGGCGGCCACAATGAGAATCAAGACGAGGCCGAGGAAAATGCCCCGGACACCTTTAAATAACTTGCGCATACGGAAGGCTCCTCTCTAGAGGATAAGCGACTTAGGCGGAGGTGGTACAGAAGAGGACATCGGCATCCTCATGGGGCGAAGGTTGATTGGCCAGGTGAGCGGACTTGAGGGCGGCGCGGTAGGCGCGACCGAAGTCGCGAGACATGGGTAGACAGGCAGTATCGGGATAGATTTTGAAGAAGGAATCACGGAGGTTGGTGGAGCTGAGGTTTTGGCAGACCAGGGAAAGATTGGCGGCGGTGTTTTGCACGCAGGGGCGGCACTCGAGCCCGGCGAGGCGGCAGCTATCGGGCTTGGGGAAGTCCTGATCGCTGGGGTTGGGCGGATCCGGCGGTTGGTTTATTTCGTGCATACTTCTCCCGCAGGCCTATCCGACATGACAGATTGAACCTAACTTTAACTTGTTTTGGCCGAAATTATCGGGGTTCGATGCGGGCTGCGCGTGCCTCTTATGGGGGGGAGGGCGGATTGTGTGAAATTCCTAACCAAGCGTTGTTTCAGCTTGGAACGAGGGCGTTCGAGCGTGGCCAGGGTGAGGAGCAGAACGACCCAAAGGGCGAGCGGGAAGCGGGCTAGCGGATAGTCGACAAGGGCGTGTACACCAGCGAGGGGTAAGCCGAGGAGCCAAGGGGTGGCCAAGACCAGACGGCAGGCATAGAGGTAACCAGCCAGGAGAATAGCGAATTGTGCGACGCCTCCCTCGACTCCCCACTCGAGCCAATCGTTGTGGGCATGGTCAACCAGTTCGCCGGTATCGAAGGTGGCGGCTTGGGGATAGGCAAGGATATAGGTGCCCAGGCCATGACCGAGCCAAGGCTGTTGGCGCCAGAGGGTGAGCGAGGAGCGCCAGATCTGGTCGCGGTAGAGGAGCGGCTCGGCATCAGCGATCTTGCGGAGCAGGACGTCGCCGCCGAGGAGGGCGGCGAGGAGGGGGAAGGTGAGCAGGGCGAGGGCGAGTTTGCCCATGGGTTGGCGGGCGCGGAACCCGAGCCAGATGAAAAGGATGGCGAGTTCGAGCGCCATGAGACCCAAGCCGGCACGAGAGCCGGTGGCCGCGCCGGCGGCGACGAGGGCGAAGACGGCCCACCAGAATTGGCGTTTTTCAGCGGCCAGCCAGACGGCGGGGGCGAGGAGGAGTTCGCACCAGACGGCAAAGTGGTTGGGGTTCAGCCAAGGCCCGAGGATGGCGCTCGACGGGGTAGGCCACCACCAATAGAGACGTCCACCGGAGGTAAACCACATCAGCAGCGAGAGGACGGCGAAGGCTCCCGCGGCGTGGACGAGCAGTTCGAGGAAGCGGCGGCGCGAGTTGGGGAGCGCGCACTGGGCGGCGACACACCAGGCAGCTAGCGCGAGCCAGCGTATCGCTTGAAGCGCTGTGGCGGAGGGAGAGAGGGTGAGGCCAAGAACCAACTGCAGCAGAGCGAGAGCGGCGATCGCCGCGAGCCCCCAAACCAAGCGCGGCGCGCGCCATGGTGGCGAAGGACCGGCGGAGAAGAGCGAGACCGAAGCGAGAAGAAAGACGGCGGCTTGGCATAGCAGATCCCCCGGCGCGGTCTGGCGATAGACGGCGAGCGTGGACACCCAAAGGCAGGCAAAGAGGGCCCAGGCTAGGCGAGGCATCAGGTTTGGCTCCAGCGAACCTGGTACACGACGAGAGGTTGTCGCAAGGGCGGCGAGCCGTGGGGACGGAAATACTCGAGCGATAGTTTGGCGACGCGGGTCCGGGTGGTGGGGGCGGTGAGTTCCTGGCCCGAGGCTTCGTCCAGCAAGCGAGCGCGAACCCAGCCCGGAGCGCTGGATTGAATTTGCGGCTGGGGCAAGGGACCGGGAGGCAGCAAGACCCGTTGAGACAGGAGGGGGACGAGATCAGGCGGATGGGAGGCGAGGTCAACGCGCCAGCCTTCGGGACTTTGGCGCATGTCTGGATGGTTGGGGTCTGTCTGGTGGGGAGCGGGGAGGCGCCAATCGAAGCCGCGGCCGAGAGGCGCCGTGCGGAAGTTGGGGTTCATGACTTGGCGGCCCGCCGCGCCGCTGCCGTCGACGCGGAGGAGTTGGCGGTGGGCGAGGGATTGCCAGATGGCGATCGCGGAACCCGGGTCGTGCCGATCGAGGTGGAGATCGGTGAGGTCGAGCCCTAGGTGAGCGCGCTCGGTGGCGGTGGCGACGATACCGGCGTTGGCCCGGCTTTCGGAAATGAAAGGGAGGGCGATGAGGCGGGAAAACGCGACGCGGGCGGAAGCGAGGTCGCCTTGCTCCATGAGAAAGGCCGTGGTGTAGAAAAGGACGGGCGCAGAATCAGGAATGACCTGGGTGAGGAGGAAGGGAGCGTCGGGGCGAAGACGCCAAACGGTGTCGAGCAAGGCCCGGCGATCGCCAAAGCTCATGGCGAAACAGCGGCGGGCCGCTGGCCAGGGGCCGTGGCTCGAGAGATGCGGGTGGCGGGCTTCAAATTCCAGGCGCGGCCACTGCGCGCGGTAGCGGGCATCATCGGTGGCGGCTTGGGTGAAAAGAGCGGAGGCCCGGGCGAGGTCGCCGCGCCATTCGACGATGAGAGCCAAGCGAAGGCGGGCGTCCGAATCGCGGGGGGAAAGCAGGAGGAGTTGGGCGAGCGAAGATTCTTCTTGCTGAGGGTCAGCGGCGGCCAGTTCGCGGTAATAGTCCGGCCAATAGCGAAGGAGTAAGTTGGGACCATTGAGCGAGTGAAATGAGTAAGCGGCGGCGAGGCAGGCGAACGCGAGACTGGCGGCGAGGAGGGTGAGGAAGTGGTGGAGGGTGGAGAGGGCGCGAAGGCGCATGAGTAAGTAGTCGGAGGAATGGGGAGAGAGCATTAGTTGGCAAAGTACTTACTACCTGGGAATTGCACTTACTCCCTCTCATGAGGGGAAAAGCAGCCGAAAACACAGTAAGGGAATGAAATCCCTGTGGAATGGAAGCGGGCTCGAGCGCCCGATAGAGCGCGGTCTGCACCACCAGTTGCCAAACCGGGCAGGCGTTCAACGTTTGTCTAACATTTGTTAAACAAGAAACAAGAAATTAGAGGTAGGACCACACAGTATGGAAATTAGAAACCTGAGTCAGGTGAGAGCGATGGGAGTGGCGATGACGTTAGTCATGGGCCAGACGGCGGCGTTGGCCGCGCCGGCAGCGGCATTGCCGGCCCCGGCGGTAGTGAGCGGGGCGGTAGTGAGCGGGGCGGTAGTGATCGGGACGGCGGTAATTGGGACGGCGGTGAGCGCGGGTAATTTTGTGATGAACGACCGGGTGATGGTGGGAAGCGGGAGCGTGCGGAATGGGGCGGCGCTGGCGACGCAGGGCGCAGGATCGACCCTGCATTTGAACGGTGGCGTGCGCCTGGATCTGGCACCGAATTCGCGAGGCCAGGTCTACCAGGACCGGTTGGTACTGGAAGCAGGCGAAGCGTCGGCGGAGGGTGCCTACCGCGTGGACACGAGTGAGTTGCGGGTGGAAGCGGCCAAGGGGGCCCGGTCGGCGGTGAGCTATGAGTCTGACGGACGCCTGAAGGTGTCGGCAGATAAGGGTGCGGTGCGGGTGAGCCATCGGTCGGGCCTGTTGCTGGCGCAAGTACTGCCGGGACGGAGTATTTTGCTGGCGCCGAAGGCCGGCGGAGCGACGAACTCGATGTCACTGGTGGGGACGATCGAGAAGCGGGATAACGGTCTGTTCTTGATGGATGAAACGGC
>JAYVUQ010000058.1:0-9152 GCA_043787785.1 Bryobacteraceae bacterium | reverse complement strand
CCTTCCGTTCCTGAATTAACTGAATCACATAAACCCATAGATTACCTTGGCCTAGTATGTAAATTCGCAGGTCTTGCATCTCACATGCGACCGATCAGTTCGTAGGAGGCACAATCACTTCCAACCCAGGAAAGATCTCCCGGAAGAACCGCGCATCGCCGCTCACCAGCCGCCCGGTCTTCGTGGCCGCGTGAGCGCCTATAACAAAATCAGCCAGAAGCCGGCGGGGCGGTGATCCACCACTCTGGCGGCGACGGAGGATGTAGGCGGCGTAGGCTTGGGAGGCTGCCGCCCAAACTGGCCGGGGAAGGTCGAATTCGATCTCCACCCGCGCTTCGGTCAGCATCGTGTCGAGCGTGGCCGCGTCCATACCCGGGCGAGCAGCCAGTTCAACCCAAACCGGCGCACAGATCACGATGGGTCCATCAGCCTGTAGCTTGATCAGCAGGTGAGCCAGCGCGTAAGCACCCGCTTCCGCACCCCAGATAGCCGAGAGGATGTTCGTGTCAACCGAGGTTCTCACGGTCCCACTCGTCCCAGCCGCGCAGTTCGCGCTGCCACTCCCCACTGGTCAGGCCATCTGGCAGTGGCGCTACCCCAACCCAACGCAGAAAGGGATTCTCTAGCGGGCTTATCCGACGCATGATCGTCTGGCCGTTTTCTTCAATAAATTCGAGTCGGTCGCCTTGGTGGATGCCCAACCGCTCACGCAACTCTTTCGGAAGCGTGATCTGGCCCTTACTCGTCATCGTAGTGGCATTTGGCATGGCATATTCTCCTTACGTAAGGATATCATGGAAAGGAGTAATGGAAATCTTGCGTTTTGGAGCAAACCGGGCTAACCACTCACTGAGAGGGGACCACCCACGGGGTGGTTCCGGTTTTAAGTAAAGTGTTTCAAATTAAATACTTACGGGCAACGAACTGCGGAAATTGCCGATCGTTCGCGCATTTCCACCACAATTTTGGCACCGTCGAGGGTGGACAGCATTGTTGCCGTTCGCAATCAATGACTTACGGCAAGTTAATGAACCTCGCCTGCTATTCTCAAATTGAAGCCGCGATTCCTGCCAAACTAAATCGCATCTCCCGAATCGACGACTCAATCGGATGACTAACTACCTGGTTCGTTTCGTCACTCGTAGAACGAGATCACATTGTCCCCTTGCCGCATCTGCCGCACCCGCGACAGCTCCCCGCAAACCTCCGGTAACAGCTGCCGGGCCGAATGTTGCACCAGCAGCAAACGACAGTCTCCCACTGCTTCCATAGCCAAGGAATACTCGGCCTCCCGGTCATAAGGCGGGTCGAGAAAGACGATATCCGCCGCATGTTGCCGCAGCACCTTGCTGACGGCGCCGCAGATCACCGTGCTGCGGGTGGTGACGCGCAGCTTGTCCAGGTTGGCTCGCAGCGCGATCAAGGCTTGCGGATGCTTCTCGACGAAAATGGCTCGTTGTGCCCCACGCGAGAGCGCTTCGATGCCCACCGAGCCCGAACCAGCGTAGCCGTCCAGGAAGGTGCAGCCTTCTACCTGGTCGCCCAAGGCGGCGAAGAGGCTCTCCCGCAGCCGGTCTGGCGTGGGTCGCGTTTGGTTGCCCGCCGGGGCATTGAGTTGTCGCGAACGGAATTCGCCGGCTATGACGCGCATGGTTGTTCATCCAACGGCGATGAGTCCGTACCGCCTTTGCCAATTATCCCGAAGATACGCCACGGCGCGCCGCTTTTCTTCCTCGCTCGGAGGATGCTCCAGGAAGTCGATGGCCTCGTTGCGGGCCAATTCGAGAATGTCCTGATCGCGGATCACATTGCCGAAGCGCAACTCGGGCAGGCCGCTTTGTTTGGTGCCAAAGAACTCGCCCGGTCCGCGCAGCTTCAAATCGACTTCGGCAATGTGGAAGCCGTCGTTTGAAGAGACCATCGTGCGGATCCGCTCGCGGCCCATGTCATTGAGCTTCGAAGTCACCAGCACGCAGTGGCTTTGCTCGCCGCCCCGGCCGACGCGCCCCCGCAGTTGGTGCAACTGGGCGAGGCCAAAGCGCTCCGCTTGCTCAATTACCATCACCGTGGCATTGGGCACATCGACGCCCACTTCGATCACCGTCGTCGAGACCAGGATATTGGTTTCGCCGCGTTTGAAGCTTTCCATCGCGGCCTGCTTTTCGGCCGATGGCAGCTTGCCGTGCAGCAAGCCGACCTTCAACCCGGGAAACACGATCGTCGACAAATGTTCGTGCATTTGTTGGGCGGCTTTCATCGCCGCCGTCTCGCTCTCTTCGATCACCGGATAGACGACGTAAGCCTGGCGGCCTTCCTGCACTTGCTGCAGGACGAAGCTCCAAACGAGTTCGATGCCGTTCTCTTGCACATGTCGCGTGATGATCGGCTGCCGGCCCGGTGGTAGCTCGTCGATCACAGAAGTATCGAGGTCGCCGTAAATCGTTAGCGCCAGCGTGCGCGGGATGGGCGTGGCGGTCATCACCAACACGTCAGGATGCACGCCTTTCTTCATCAGCTTCAAACGCTGCATGACGCCAAAGCGATGCTGTTCGTCGATGATGGCCAAGCCCAGCCGGTGGAAGTCGACGTCCTCCTCCATCAACGCATGCGTGCCCACGGCCAGGTGGATCAGCCCCATCGCCAGCACCTCTTTGATCTTCTTTTTCTCGCGCGCGGTCATGCTGCCGGTGAGCGGCGCGACGACGTAGCCGAGCGGATCGAGCAGCCTCTTCAAGTACAGATGATGCTGCGTGGCGAGGATTTCGGTGGGCGCCACTAGACAGACTTGGTAGCCGTTTTCGATGGCGATGATCGCCGCCTCGGCGGCCACCAGCGTCTTGCCGCTGCCGACGTCGCCCTGCAGCAACCGCGACATCGGATAGGGTGCCGCCATATCGGCGGCGATCTCGCCCAGCACCCGCTTCTGCGCGCCCGTCGGCCGAAACGGCAGCATCTGCTTGATGCTCTCGCGCACCTTTTCCGTTAACGCAAAGGCAATGCCATTGGCCTTGCGGGCGTTGCGCTTTTTCAGTTGCAGGCCACACTCCAGCCAGAAGAACTCTTCGAAGATCAGCCGGAAATGGGCTGGCGAACGCGCCGCATTTAGCAGGCGCAGGTCCGTGTCGGGCTCAGGAAAGTGCAGACCTCGCAGACTCGCCCATTGGTCGGGCAGCTTCAGTTTGGTGAGCAAATGCGCCGGCAGCGGATCGGGCACCGGCGCCAGCGAGTCGAGAATATTCCGCATGATGCGCCGGAACAACCGCGCGTTCACCTTACCAGCGGCCTCATAAATCGGCACAATCCGGCCCGTGTGGAGCGCATTGTCCTCGTCGTCATCCGCATACATGATTTCGTAGTCGGGATGCATAATCGACAGTTGGCCGCTGTAGCTGTCGAACTCGATCTTGCCGAAAAGGGCCACCCGGCGTCCGGGCGTGAGGACCTCGTTTAGATAGCCGCCCTTGAACCACTTGCCCACCAGCCGTCCCTGGGAGCCATCCACAAAGGTGGCTTCAAAGAGTGCTAGGTCGCGCCGCTTCAAGCCCACCATGCGCGTCGAGCGCACCTCGGCCATCACCGTGGCCATCTCGCCAGGGGCGAGCTGCGCGATAGTCTTCAGATTGGAGCGATCTTCGTAACGGAAGGGGGCGTAGGTGAGCAGGTCCTCAACGACGCGCAGCCCTTTGTTTTCGAGCTGTTCGGCGCGGGCCGGCCCCACGCCCTTCACATACATGAGGGAAGTTGTGAGGTCCACCTACAAGTCATCGTACAATGCGGCTGATGCCCCGTACTTTATTTTCTACCGTGATGCCCTGCGTTCTGCTGGCCGCCGCATCTCTCCCCGGTGCCGATCTGCGGATTGGAATCATCGGTACCGACACGTCCCACGCGGGTGCGTTCACCTCGATTTTGAACGATCCGGCCCACCCCAGCCACATCAAGGGTGCGCGGGTGGTGGCTGCCTTCCCGGGTGGCAGCAAGGATCTGAAAGAGAGTTGGAGCCGCGTCGACAAGTACGCCGAAGAGCTCAAGACCAAGTATGGCGTCGAGCTGGTGCCGGACATTGCCACCTTGCTTTCCAAGGTGGATGCCGTGCTGCTTGAAAGCGTCGACGGCCGTCCGCACCTCGCGCAGGCCAAGTTGGTGATTGAGGCCGGTAAGCCCCTCTTTATCGACAAACCTCTTTCGTCCAACCTCGACGATGCCCGCGCCATCGCCAAATTGGCAGCGGCCAAGGGAGTCAAATGGTTCAGTTCGTCGTCGTTGCGCTACGCCGACTTCCTCATCGACCTGAAGAAGAAAGCCCCCGTCAAGGGCGCCATCGTCTGGGGACCCGGGCCGCTCGAACAGCACCACCAACTCGACCTCAGCTGGTACGGCGTTCACACGGTCGAAATGCTCTACGTGCTCATGGGCCAAGGCTGCGTCGAGGTATCGCGCACCTTCTCGGGCGACGCCGAAATCATTACCGGCAAATGGAAAGATGGCCGCATCGGTACCGTCCGCACATTGAAACCCTACGGCGATTTCGGTGCCGTCGCCTTTTACGAGAAAGGCCTCGCCCAATCGCCCGAAAAAACAAAGTTCAGTTACGTCTCTCTCATGCAACAGATCATTCCGTTCTTCCAGACCGGCCAGGTTCCCGTGGACAACGCCGAGACCCTGGAGATGTTCGCTTTTATGGACGCCGCCCAGCGTTCCCGCGCCGCTGGCGGCAAGCCTGTCACTTTGCGCTAATCTAGCGGTTTGCATTCTCACCTGCACTTCTTGTACAAGGGTGTTTGGAACTCATTTTCAGGAGCCATGATTCATGCTGTGTCCCAAGTGCAATAGTGCGCTCGACTTCGAGGAAGATGAAATCGATATCGGTGACGAGTTCACCTGTGAAGAGTGCGGCGCCAACATCGCCGTTACCGATACCGATCCGCTCGAACTCGAGATTACTGACGGTGACGACGAAGACGACGACGAAGACGACGACTTCGACGAAGTAGACGCCGACGAAGAAGAAGAGGAAGAAGAGGAAGAGGAGGAAGAGGAGTGGTAGGCTGCTCTCGACGCCAGGCGCTGTTCTTTGCCCTGTCCGCCCCACTGTCCGCCCCACTGTCCGCCCCACTTTGCGCTGCGGACAAGGAAGAAGCCTATGCGCTCATCGCCGGCACGGTTTTTCGTCCTACCGGGCAATCCATGCCTTCAGTGGAGGTCGTATTGACTCAAGAACCGGGCGATCCGAAAGCGAAGAAACCCAAGCCCCAGCGGCAAACGTCTACCTTTCGGGGCGAGTTCACCTTTCGGGTTCCCGCCAAACCCATGCGTTATACTTTGAGTGTTCGATCATCTGGTTATAAGCCGTTGACGAAAACCGTGGAAGTGGCGGGCGATGAGCGCCAGGACGTGTCACTCATGCTGGAGCCGGGAACCTAATCATGAAACTGAACTTGTTGGTTATCTTGGCCTTAACCTCTACGCTCGCTTTGGGCCAGGGGAAATACGATTCAAACAAGCCACCGCCCTTCTTCAAGGGTGACCGCAAGAAGGACGACGGTACCGTTCGGTCGCTGCAGGGCACCGTCAAATCTCCCGATGACTTGCCCATTGAGTCGGCGGTGGTAAAGCTGAAGAACGTCAAAACGCTGCAGGTCCGGTCATTCATCACCAAGCCGGATGGATCGTACACCTTCGGCGGTTTGTCGACGAATGCGGACTACGAAATTTGGGCGGATCATCAGGGAAAGTCGAGCGAAATGCGCACTTTGAGCGTTTTTGACTCCCGCAAGATCGCCATTATCAACCTGAAAGTCGAACCGAAGAAGAGCGAGAAATAGGCATGCGTTGGATATTGGTTGCGCTGGCGGCGTCCAGCTTATTCGCCCAGGAATTCAAAGTAGGCGGCAAAGTAGCCGACTTCACCGTTAACGATTCCATCGGGCGTCCATCGAAATTCTCCGCCCTCCGCGGCGACCTCACGGTGGTCATGTTTGTGTCGGTGCAATGCCCGATTTCGAACGACTACAACCAGCGCATGATCGCCCTCTATCACGACTATTCGTCCAAGGGCATCAAGTTCGTGTTCCTGAATGCCAACTTCACGGAATCTCCCACCCAAATCGCTGACCATGCCCAGCAAGTAGGTTTCCCATTCCCTGTCTATCGCGACCCTGGTAACCTGGTCGCTGACCGGTTTGGCGCGCAGGTAACGCCCGAGTCCTATGTGATCGACAAGACCGGCACGCTGCTCTATCACGGGGCCATCGACGATGCGCGCAATCCGGCGCGCGTGACGGTGAAGGGTTTGCGCCTGGCGCTCGACGCGGCAATGGCCGGTTCGCCGGTGGCCACTTCGTCCACCCGGGCTTTTGGCTGCACCATCAAGCGCGTGCGGAAAACAACATGAAGCGAAGAAGTTTACTGGCCGCTTGGCCCGCCGCCGCCTGGGCCACTCAAGCGGATAAGTTGATCCCCATGGATGAGGCCGGTTACGCCAAGATGGTGGCCGATCAAAAAGGCAAGGTCCTGCTGGTGAATTTCTGGGCTACCTGGTGTCAGCCTTGCCGCAAGGAGATGCCCGCCCTGGCCAAGCTGGCAGCGCGGCTGGCGGCCAAAGGCATGGTGCTGGCGACGGTGTCGGCCGACGAGCCGGAAGACGAAGCCACAGCCCGCGCGTTTGTACGGCAAGCCGGCATCAAGGGCCCGTCCTATCTGAAGCACGTGAAGAACGACGATAAGTTCATCGCCTCCTTAGACCCCAAGTGGAGTGGCGCATTGCCCGCCTTGGCCCTCTATGACCGCACCGGTAAGAAAGTGCGCGTCTTCATCGGCGAAGCCGACTTGGCCAAAGTTGAGGCCGACCTGCTGAAACTGCTGTAATGCCGCTCATCATCCGGCGCGGGATTTACCTCGTGCTGGCCTTGGGGGTGACGCTGGCCGTCGGCACCACGGGCTTCATGTGGATTGAAGGTGCAAGCGCCTTTGACTCCTTCTACATGGCGCTCATCACCATGACTACCGTCGGTTATGCGGAAACCGTCCACCTCGGCCATGCCGGGCGGGTTTTTAATTCTTTCTATCTACTCATCAGCGCCAGCCTCTTGTTCGCCTCGATTGGCGTCTTCACGATTACGCTGGTGGAACTGCAGCTCGGTGACTTACTCGGGCAGCGAAAGGTGCGTAAAATGATCAATTCGCTGGACGGACACTATATCGTCTGCGGGCTTGGCCGGGTGGGTCGCGGCGCGGCGGAAGAGTTACAACGCTCCGGCGTACCGTTTGTTATCGTCGACCGCAGCGATGAACGCGTCGAACGTGCCATCAAAATGGGCATGCTGGCTGTCTCGGCCGATGCGACGCGTGACGAAACCTTGCGCGACGTGAACATTGAACAGGCCCGTGGCCTAATTGCGGCTCTTAGTTCAGACGCCGATAACTTGTTTCTCACCCTCTCGGCCAAGGCGCTCAACTCGAAGTTATCGGTATCGGCGCGGGTGAATGAGGAAGAGTCCGAAAAGAAAATGCGCCGCGCCGGCGCTGATGCCGTCATTGCGCCCTACAACTACACCGGCAGCCGCTTGGCCCAGTCCATTCTGCGGCCCCATGTGTCGGAGTTTCTCAACTTCGCCACCCAAGGCTTTGGCGACGACGTGGCCATCGAACAAGTGCGCGTAGAAGCCCATGCCGAGATGGTGGGTAAGAGTTTGCAGGAGTTGGGCCACCTGCGCAAGGACCTGGGCCTGATGGTGCTGGCCGTCCGGCAATCGAGCGGGCAAATGCACCTAAATCCACCCGCTGATCATGTGATTCGGGAAGGTGATTATCTCATCGTGATGGGCGAACACAGTAAGTTGCGCAATTTTGAAAAATTGATGCGCTAAATAGAAAATGCCCCCACCGAAGCAGGGGCATTTCTCGCTAAACCTACCCCAAGCCGCCGCTTCTGGCCCCCGGTGTTAACCGGGGGTTCTACGGCAACCATCTTAGTAGCGGTAAGCTTCCGCCTTATAAGGACCTTCCTTCGACACGCCGAGATACTCGGCCTGCTCAGTGGTCAGTGTCGTCAGCTTTGCGCCGATCTTCTCCAAGTGCAAGCGCGCCACTTCTTCATCCAAAAGCTTCGGCAGTACATACACGCCGACCTGGTAAGTGTCCTTGTTCTTCCACAGATCCAACTGCGCCAGCGTCTGGTTCGCAAACGAGTTCGACATCACGAAGCTGGGGTGGCCCGTGCCGCAGCCCAGATTCACCAAACGGCCTTCCGCCAACATATAAATCGAATTGCCATTGGGGAACGTATACATGTCCACCTGCGGCTTGATGTTCGTGCGCACCACGCCCGGCATGCTGTTCAACTTATCGATCTGGATTTCGTTGTCGAAATGGCCGATGTTACACACAATGGCCTGGTCCTTCATGTGCTTCATGTGCTCCAGCGTGATCACATCGCAGTTGCCCGTGGTCGTGACGTAGATATCGCCGCGCCCCATGGTCTCTTCGATCGTCGTCACTTCGTAGCCTTCCATCGCCGCCTGTAAGGCATTGATGGGGTCGATTTCGGTGACGATGATGCGGCAGGCCAAGCCTTTCAGCGAAGCCGCTGAACCCTTGCCCACGTCGCCGTATCCGCAAACGACGGCCACTTTGCCGGCAATCATCACGTCGGTGGCGCGCTTGATGCCGTCCACGAGGCTCTCGCGGCAGCCATACAAATTGTCGAACTTGCTCTTGGTTACCGAGTCATTCACGTTGATTGCCGGAACCAGCAGCTTGCCGGCTTGATGCATCTTGTAAAGGCGATGGACGCCAGTGGTCGTCTCTTCGGAAACGCCCTTCCATTCCTTCACGATATCGTGCCAGCGCGTCGGGTTCTCGGCGTTCACCTTCTTGAGCAAGTTCTTAATCACCTGCTCTTCGTGGCCGCCCGAAGGGGTGTTCACCCAGTTGTCGCCGTTCTCGAGCTCGTAACCCTTATGGATCAGCAAGGTCACGTCGCCACCGTCGTCGATTACCATCTGGGGGCCCAGGCCACCCTCGTGGGACATTGCCTTGTAGGTGCATTCCCAGTACTCTTCAAGCGTCTCGCCCTTCCAGGCATATACCGGCACGCCAGCTGCGGCAATCGCGGCCGCCGCATGGTCCTGCGTCGAGAAGATGTTACAGCT